>DATJAL010000001.1 GCA_035516255.1 Chitinivibrionales bacterium
TATGGATAATTTTAAAAAAGTAATCTTTTCATGAGAAACTTTGTTATTTCTGTGGCATTGTTGTGCGATTTGACGAGATCGCCCAGTGAAAAAAATTCCTTCATGATGAATTTGAATGGTTTCCTCGGCAGTAATCGTGGAAAAAAGGTTATCGGATGCCACGGCGCCCAAAGCTCGCTTTTAAAAAGTGCCCTGAGCGATCCCCGGCGAACCATTGGTACAAATCGTATTTGTCCAAGGCCGGAATTCCGGTTCCGCCGCTCCAGAATGATTCCAAGAAGCTTTTCAAAGGAACTGGTGTCCTCGCCTACCCAGAATTTCTGCGCCTCGCCGCCCGAAGGAAAAAGGAAAAGCGGTTTGCATGCTGCCAGTGTAATAATGATTTCCCTGATCGCCGATATTCTGGATGCTGAGCATTTTCGGATCGATACGTCGCCTTGCAGGTGCTTTACCACCTGATAGGTCAATATATTCGCCCACACAGTTTCCAAGATCCTCCGCACGCCCTTGAATTTCTTGACATATTCAGCGGTTGCTTCTTTTGAGTCCCAAATGCCGATGATCCGCTTCGAAACGGGTTCACTGATATTTTGAAGCCATCCGGTGGCAACAACCGCAGGGTCGAAATCTTTTAACTCAGCAAGACATAAAAAGGGCTCTATGTATCCCGGGTGATTCGCGTAAAACAATACCGGATATCCCTTGAGTTGATTTTTGTCGAAGCACCATTCCGCTTCCAGCGAAAAACCAACGCGGGCCAAGGTGTCCCATGCAGACTGCGACATGGAGATACTTGACATGTTTTTTAAACCAATGACAATTTCATTGATAAAACGATAAAACCTGAAACCGGTTAAAACGTACCACAAGGCTTGCTTGATACGGAATCCTGCAAATCGCATGTTGTTTTTATACGCATTGACCATTGCTTCAAGACCATATTGCCTGAATATGGGCAGTAATTTTTTGGGGGTGTCCGCGGATCGGGTTGATTCCATGTGCGGATAAATCTGCTTGTTTTTAAATTTTAAGGCGTGGATTACTTATTTACCGCTCGTATTCTTTTCACCGCTTTTACTAAAGCGTCAACTGCGGTGAGAATGTTCTGTTTTGTATTCTCTCTGCCAAGCGAAAACCTGATCGCGCTGACCGCTTCGGCCTTTCTTCTTCCGAGGGCGAGCAGTGTCCGGGATGGACCGATTGATCCGGAAGAGCAGGCTGCGCCCCCCGATACGCAAATGCCATCTTGGTCCAGCGATGCAAGGAGCGATTCAGTCTCGGCACCAGGAAAACAAAGGTTCAACGTGCCGGGAATCCTGTTTTGCGGATGGCCGTTTCTGATGACATTTTCTATCCTTGCGCAAATCTCCTTATACATTATTTCCGTCAGATCATACAGGCGTTTTGCTTCATTTTCCATGGCGCCGCAGGCGATTTCCGCGGCCTTGACAAATCCGAGTATCGCCGGAAGGTTTTCGGTGCCGGTCCTGATGTGCCGTTCCTGGTTTCCGCCGTGCGTTCTCGGGGCGATTTTCAGTCCGCTCCTGATATAGAGCGCCCCGCAGCCTTTGGGACCGTATATCTTATGCGAAGAAACCGACAGTAACGACAGCCGCCCTTTACTGACATCAAGGGGTATTTTTCCAAAAGCCTGTACGGCGTCGCTGTGAAAAGCAATTTTCTTTTTTGCCAGTATTTCACCGATTTCTTGAATCGGCTGTATGGTTCCTATCTCGTTGTGGGCAAAAATTATTGATACCAGCGCGGTTTTTTCATTTAGGGATTCTTCCAAGTCGTTCATTTTGATGATGCCATGCTCGTCAACGGAGACTTGTTTGACTTCATAGCCTTTACCGGCCAAATAATTGGCGGCATCAAAAACCGCAGGGTGCTCCACGGATGAAATAACTAATTCCCGGCCGGGGAACCTTTCCATAAATCCTAAAACGGCCAGATTGTCCGCCTCGGTGCCTCCCGAGGTAAAAAAAACTTCTTTGGGAGAAGCACCGATAAGTTCCGCAAAACGCGCGCGGGCATTTTCGAGTTTGGCAAAAGCTTTTTGGCCGACCGAATGGAGCGACGATGGATTACCCCAAAAATCTTTCATCGCCTCATTCATGACATCCCGGACTTCAGGAAGCACCGGCGTCGTGGCGTTGTGGTCGAGATAAATAAGTGTTTTTTCCATGGTTTCAATATACTATTTCCATTTCTGTATCTTTCACTCCGGCGCGGTTCCTCCGGCCTTTTTAATAAAAAGCAGCCAAAGAAAAAACGGACCGCCAAGCAATGCGGTTATCACACCCACCGGCATTTCCGCCGGAGCGATCACCACGCGCGCAGCCGCGTCGCAGAGAACAAGAAATATCCCTCCGCTCAAAAATGTTGCGGGGCCGAGGATCGTATGCCGTGTTTTAAAAATCATTCTGCAGATGTGCGGCGTCATGAGGCCGACAAACCCGATGGGTCCGCACACCGATACAATGCTGCCGACAATAAGGGTGGCCGCGAGCAGAAGCAGGTTTTTTGTACGCGAGACCCTCACTCCCCTGCTTTTGGCCAAATCCTCACCGACGAGCAGGTGGTCAAGTTCAGGAAGCTTGAAAATCAGAATGAAAATGCCGCCCGCAAGAAAGGGAAGCATTGAATAAATTTGATTGTACCCCGTGATTTCGATGCCGCCCATGAGCCAGCGCACGATATGAAACGAATCGCGCAAAGAGCTAATGTATTGCATGAACATGAGAATGCTGGAAAAAAGAAAACTGATGGCGATGCCGGCGAGAAGCATGGTGACACCCGAAGAGGTGCGACGCACTGATGAAAGCAAATAGACGCATGCCATTGAAATCGCAGCGCCTGCAAACGCACCGAATGTAATAAGGGGTATCCCGAAAACCGTGCCGCTGATGCCTGCAAGAATTATGGCCGCCGCCCCGCACGAGGAACCGCTCGCTATGCCGAGCGTGAACGGGTCTGCAAGAGGATTACGGAACATTGCCTGGAACACCAAGCCGCATAAGGCAAGTCCCGAACCCGCAAGAAACGCCGCAAGCACGCGCGGCACGCGCAGTGAAAAGAAAATCGCGGTCTGCAGGTCATCCTTGAACAAGTTGCCGGGCGCAATAAAGTCCATGCCCACGAAGGGAGCGGTCAAAAGCACAAAAACAGTCGCGATAAAAAGGAGAAATAATTGGACAAGGCTTGATTTTGATATCATGCCATTTCTCCCGGCACAATGATGCTTCGCTGTGAAGAAACACATTGCGCCCTTTCAAAACGTATGGAAAAAATTTCTTCGAGAATGGATGGACACCTTATTTTAAAATCGCTGGTGGTGCCGGCAAAAAATAAGCGCCCCTCATTGAGGGCCGCAATGTTGTCGTATTGCGAGATGGCGCTATTTGCGTCATGGGTTATGGTGATGATGACCGTGCCGTATTCATCGTGAATTCTTTTCAGGGACTGGTGCATGAGCTCCTGATGGAGCGGATCAAGAAATGATGACGGTTCGTCAAGTAAAAGGATTTTACTTTGCTGCGCAACCGCGCCGGCAAGAAATGCCCTTTGCAGTTCGCCTCCCGACAGCGAGAAAAGCTGCCTCGATTCCAGATGTTCCATGTCGGCGAGGCGAAGAGCATCGCGAACGATCCGTCGGTCGTCCTGGCGCGGAATGGCCATCAGTCCCTGATACGGGAAACGGCCGAGCATGACAAAATCAAAAACAGTGTAAGGGGCAAATCCCGGCGTCGCGGCCTGCGGCACATAAGCGATCTCCTTCGCCACGTCCCGCGGCTTGAGCCGGGTAATATCCTTTCCATTGATAAAGACGCATTCCTGCGTTACCGGCAGTAAACCCGCCATGCATTTTACCAGCGTTGATTTTCCCGCGCCGTTTTTTCCTATGATCGACCAGGTTTCTCCGCCGTAAATCGACATGGATATGTCTTTAAGCACGGATTTGTCCCGGTAGGAAAAACTCAGGTCTTTTATTTGTATCATGGGAGCCATGGTCATGCCGTTTTATTTCCGGTGTTGCTGCTGGAATTTCTGAACCGCTTTTCTGATATCATTGAAAACAAGTCCTAATCGAGGACCGGGAATGCTCAGGTAATCGCCCGCGGGGCAAAACACGAGGCCGTTTACCACTGCGGGCACCACTGCCAGTTCTTTCCAGTCATTTGTTGCCTTTTCCCGCGATGTGCCTGATACGGACGCCATCACATCGATAATTATATCCGGCGCGAGCCTTATGACGCCTTCCGAAGAAAATGTCGGGTAGGAAAACAAGGAATCGCGATACACGTTCTCCCCGCCCGCATCATGCATCAATTCGTTGTAGAAACTTTTAGGTCCTGCAAGATACACCTTGGAAATCCTGCCTGAACCGGGATTGTCCCTTCCGATGCAGAAAAGAATTTTCGGGCGGTGCTCCGGCGCACAAACGCCGGAGAGCTCCGCCATTATTGACGCCTTGATGGAATCAGCTTGTTTCGTTTTTCCGCAGATCTCCCCTATCACCGTAAAGGACTGCAGGATCTCCTTGACGTTTTCATTTTCAATGACCTTGCCGCTTATGCGGTTTACGGCAAGGAATTCCGACAGGGATGAATGCTGTTTCAGCAGCAGCACAAGGTCGGGTTTAAGCCTGAGTATCATTTCATAATTCGGATTAAGGTAATCCCCGATTTTCGGCAGGTTTTTCACCTGCGGAGGATAATTGCAGTACCGGGTGACGCCAACAACCCTGTCCCCCGCGCCGAGCGCGAAAAGCGTTTCGGTTATACTGGGCGCAAAGGATATAATGCGGTGATATTCGCCTCTTGACTGCCGGATGCCCGGATTTTTCCCGGTACATCCTGCAAATGCAAGTATCAGCGATAGCAAGGCTAAACTGACGGGACGCATGTCGATCATCCGCTGCTCAATTCATATTCAGATATGCCAGTGAATTGGGCGGCAGTCCGACGTTTTTTGTCGTTCCGACCTTTGTGTCGCTCGCAGGGTCGATAATCACGATGCCCGGGTTCGATGCGCTCCGGTCGCCTATATACAAATCATTTCCGTCAAAGACCATGTGCCCGCTGCATGGCGCATCAACACCCGCAATTTTTGCGCCGACGGTTTTAGCCTGCGGATTGAAGGAATGCAATTCAGTGGTGAACGTGGGCGTCGAAATCACCGCATATCCTTTTGCGTCGCTTATCACGATGATTGAGGATATATCGCCTCCGAAGTCGGATTCCGAAGCGACCGAGCCGAGGTTCGAACCAGTCGCGAGGTCGATGACTTCTATCCCGGCGTCGTTGACTGTCCAGATGCCCGCACCGCCCACATACAACTTCCCGTTGCAAATCGACAGCTCTTGTGGATTTTTATAAACAAGGTTGATGGATTTCACGACACTGTCGGTCGCGGCGTCCACCACGACGATCTTGCTCGTGTCGGCCGCCTGGATATACCCGCCGGCCGGAGCCTTGAGCCGCTGGCAGGCAATATACACCTTGCCGTTGTAATACAATTCCCTGCTCATGTACGGATACGCGTCCGCGCTGTCGGTATGCGCGTAGGTGTCGAAAGCAGAGAGGTCTATTGACGCGCCCGTCTTGACGCCCGTTTGCGGATCCACGACGGCAATTTGCGCGCTGTAAAGTTGCGTGACATAGGCCCTGGAGGAACTGATCACCGCGATGTCTTGGATGTCAACAGATGCTCCGACGTTCTTTTCATAAACGACCGTGGATTCGGCGATGACCGGGCCGTTGATCCGCATCAGGTTGTCCTTGCCGTACCTTTCGAGGACGTAAATCGCCCCGTCGGAGCTCCTGATGTCGTTGTCCAACCATATGGACAAAAGGTTTTTGTATGCGATTGAATCCGAAATGCTGTACGAGCCCATGTTGCCCGACGAAAAGGTGTAATCGATGGTCACCGCGGCAACGGTCTCCGAAGCGGCGGCCTGCGGGATGTTCGGAGCATTTACTTTGCCGCATCCGGATAGGACCAGAAAAATACCGCACGCTGAAAAGAAAATCTTGTTCATACTACGCACTCCTTCTTTATTTGTTTGTGTATACGCCGACATTTACCAACCAATAGTTTCGAGTTGTTCGGGTCCTTCCGGCACTTTTCATATTCAAGAAAGGTGACACAACGGTCATCGTCCAGTTTCATCTCCAATTAAAACGCACATTTTAAAACCGCATATTGGGTGAGTCCGGGCAAAGGCCTTTGGAAATCGTAGTCGCGAACGTTGAGATAGTTTTCAATTCTATACGAAACATCGAAATGGTCTCCCACCGTGCATCCGATGGCCGCGTTCAACTGCGGAACATCCTGAACCACGCTGTCCGTGTTGCCGAAGTTCGTGAAATATCGCGAAACAAAACGGGCCGAATGGCTGGCATACCAATTCTTGTATGTTAATTTGATGGTGAGGCAGTCCTTGAACCTCGGCTGCAGGGGTTCGTCCGTTCCGTTCCACGCGGAATAGAGGTCCGAACGCACGATGTTTTCCATATAGGTAACCGAATTTGAAATCGTGACCCAGGGCAAAGCCGTTACGGCGGCATCGCTTTCGATGCCCCAGCCCTGGACTTCAGACGCGTTCATGGGCGAAAAAACAAGGTTATGCCCGATGTACACGATCTTGTTCCTGGTGTCGTCCCAGAAGACCGAAGCCGACAGCGCAAGCCGCGGACGAAGAACGGAAAGACCGACGTCGTATTCGAGCCTGGTTTCCGGAAGTAGCGCGGGGTTACCTCTTACGGTCGCGCTTTGAGAATACAATTCCGAGAACCCGGGGCTGCGGCTGGAATACTGGGCGCCGCCGAGAATGGAGAGCCAGGAACAGGGATGGTAATTGACTTCGGAAAAACCGTTCGGAAACCCCTTTTTCGAAATCCCGCCGCCGGCGACCGGGCCGTACGAAGAGATGCTGTCGTTAGTTGAATCGATCTGGTACCGGTATATGCCGCCGATGCGTGCGGAAAGGTTGTCCAGGAAATGGACGTCAGCTTCCGCGCCGGCCTTGCCGACAAGCCGGATGAAACGCGATTGTACCTGGCTTGCGGGCGCAAGCAGGTTTGTGTAATCGAATCCGTCGTAGCTTCCGCTGAGCAGACCAGTGGCGTTCACGCGGTTTCCCACCGTCCATTTTACCACGCCGTCAAGTGACCCGAACGGCTGGGACACATCGGTTGAAATCGGGGTGGTCAGATAATAAGGCCTGCTTCTTTGAAACTTCTGTTCATCGGTCTTTGCCTTGGCAGTCACCATGATCATCAATTTGGGATTGACGGTCGCCGCGTACGACTCCACAAGCGAAACCAGGTTATCTTTCACCGTTCCGTCGTTGAGCCCCGCCTGCGGAAGGTAGAAGAGGCCCTCGTTCGTAACGCGCGCCGAAACATGCGACGTGAGCGTGTTGCGGTCGTCAATCCTGAAGACGTTTGAATATGCCGACGAAAAAGTGGAAAAGAAATTATTGTCCATCGTTTTTTGCGAATCGTCGGCCGCGATGGTCTGGCCGTGCGTCACGGAGCTGTCCGTATAGGGGTAATTGTTGTCGGCCCATCCGCAGTTCACCGATAGCCGGTGGGTCATGCGCCCCAGAGTCTTCACCAGGACAGCGCTTCCAATGCGATACCCGAACGAACCCGCCTCCAATAAAACGCTCGCGGCGTCTTTCTTCGCGCCGGAGCTGAGCTCTATGACGCCGCCCGCGTTGTCGCCGAAAAATTCAAGGGGCGGCGCGGCCTTGTAAACGGTGACCGTCTCGAGCGACGGCAGCGGAATTTTGGAAATGTCGACCGATTCGCCGGTTGCGCCGTTGAGGGGCACGCCGTCGAGGTACACCTGCACTTGGCTCGGCGAACCGCCGCGGATGGATGCGTCGGCGTAGTGGCCGAACCCTCCCCTGTTGCCGACCGTCACGCCGGAAACCGTTTCGAGCGCGGACTGAAGGTCGGCGTATCTGCCGGAGAAATTTTTGGACTCCATGATCACGCGCGAAGGGGTGAATTCCCTGACCCTGGCCCCGGTTACCACCATTCTGTCAATTGCCGTTTCGGAATCCGGTTTCGGAAGCGGTCGATGAACGGGTGATGTGCCGGGCGCGGCAAACACCGCGCTGTCCCGCCATTGGACCGGTGCGGCGACCGTTTGCGCCCGCATCGAATCGGGCTGGCCGCGGGAGGGGTCGATGCCGGAGGCGGCGGCATGGACAAATGCGAAAACGCACGGACAGATCAGCAGCGTAAACTTGTGCACCGGTCGAGATTCCTTTGATCCCTTACCTCGGGGATCGCTCGGATTAAGAGAAAACGTCATCTTCAGGTAGGTCTCCTGGCTCCCCCGTATCGCCTTCCCGTTTCCGTTTGGAAACAGTGGCACTGGTTTGAGACTGCCTCACGCACGCGCAAGGCGGGGTTACAGTGGCGGGTCCGCTCCCGATTTTAACGGGATTCCCTTGGCACCTGAAAATGAGAAAGAACGAGTATTAATTTAATTAAAAAATCAAAATGAGGACAAGAAAAAAAATACCGGGGCATGAGATTACCTGCCGCTATATCATCAGCAAATAATTCCGGCCTCGGGGCCGGTGAGGTGAGCCGGGGTTTTGCCTGATGCCTGCTGTCTCTACTGTTTTTCTTTGTATTTCTCAGGATCAAGATAGATGACATCGAGGAAGACTTTATCGAAAATCAGAAAATCCTTGTCAGTAGTCAACAATGTCGCTTTGAGGACTGACGCGGTGGAGGCAATCCAAAGATCGTTGTCGCCAATGGCTCTGGCGGATTGTCCGGGAGGAAGCTGCTTTTCAGGATGTTTACCCAGTCGATACGCATCAATCTCCGCGAACTGAGCCAAAATTGATGAATTATTGATATCAACGGCAGGGATAGATCTTAGAAGTTTCTTCAAGATATCTTTTCTCTGTTCACCCCATTTTCGACACACGGCAAGAGAGTACATTTCCCCTATCGATACGATCGAAACAACCGTGTAATTCGGAGGCACCGACGGACCATATTGGTTATCGACAAGCAGAGCAAGTGTTGATCCGCGCACGTAATGAACCAAAACATTCGTGTCAAGAAGGTATTTGGCCATGGTGATTACCGGTCTTCGAGTTCCCTTACAAGGTCATCGATGGATTCATCGCCAGGCCATTTTCCCCGGATGTCGTCGAGCCAGTTGCGGCGCACGGCCTCTGCCGTTAGTCCGCGCGTAAATTCAAACTCCGTTTGGACAACCGGCGCAGTCTCGAAGACTTCCTCACCTTCTTCCATGAGCTTGAGCATTTGCGCCTCAAGCAGTCTAACCTTGCCGGATGGCTTGTAGCTGACGATACCTTTTATGGTTACTTTTTTGCCCCAGAGGCGCCGCAAGTCTTCGACGTCAAGGAACTCCTGGTCTATTTGTCCTTGAATAACCTGGCCATCCGCCATGTCGAGACGGAACCGTTTGCGGCTGTAGGCGACTTCTTCAAGTATTCCGGTCAACATGAACGCCTGAGGATCGGGAATCTTGATTTTGAGTTTCTCCACCTTTTCAATTGTTGGCATGTCAATTGAGAAATCCTCATTTTTGTTTTCTTCGCAATGAATCTTAATGCTCTTCGCATGCTCTGTAAGAAACGGCTTCATAGCCAAGAAACTCATGAGGACCCCGGAGTCGTAGTAATCGCTTTCGAGGTTCTCCGTAGATGTGTCGCGGACCGAACGGGAAATAAAAGAAATCGCGGTATCCCCAGGCTTAGGCGGATTGCCCCATATGTCTTGCTGAACCGCCTGATCAGGGATCGCATCCTTCAAATAGGGTGCTTCGATATTGAGTACCGTAGATCCCTTTTGAAGCCCTGTGAAGACAAAATCGGTCGCCTTTGCAAGCCATTTTGGAGCAGGGCCGGTTTTGGAACTTTGCCCCTCGATCGCCAGGCGCAATCCACGTTCGGCGCATGAGGTGAATTGCTCCAGAAAAGTAGATAGTTCGCGAGTGGAAATCGTCCCCGAGGGAGAATCCAACCCTTCGAGCTTGAGTTTATATTTTAGTGTTTTCATGTGTCACCCCCGTTTGGTATTATACCAAATTATATAACATTCGCGCAGAATCATGGGCAAATAAAACCAAGTTTCCGCGGAGCCGAGCATGCTTCTCCATGGCTATCACTTCGACTTCGCTCAGCGCAGGCGCACTGTCGGTAGAGACTACTGTCGAGGACGACAGTGACACACGGTTTTCATTCCTGGTCACGTAAGACACCCGTGCACGATGCACGATGTGCTGAAAACCTCGCCGAATTCCACATTTTATACGCCTTGATTACTTCTTCCCGTCCTGCACGATCTGGTCAAGCCGCTCCCCATCTATGTTCGTCTTAATCTGTACCCACACGGGGAAATGATCGCTGAGCTGGAAACTGAATTTTTCCTTGGTATAATTACCGTCGGGAAACAAATCGGCTATCTTCGATTTGTTCAGGTAAAAGTCGAGCGTGCCGCCGAGGTTGCTGAAACGGTCTGCTACGGAGGGCATGTGCAGTATTTGATCGTATCTGGCGTTATTCGAAAGGTTGGAGCCGCCTATTGTCCGGTCGCCCACGGTGAGATTCCTGAGGGCTTCGGGTACGAGAAGCCCGCGGCTGGTAAGTGCCTTGAGAAGATCATCGTCCAGTGAAGGCGTGTTGAAATCACCCAGGACAATCAGGTCTTTGTCCTCCACGTTTTTGTCCTTGAACCTGGCGTCGATCCAGTCGGCAAGCATTTGCAGTTCCGCCTGCCTGCCGGCCAGGTCTTTTCCCCAGCGCGCGTGCTCCGCGATGGCGATAAAATCGAAATTGCCCGATCTGAAGGAACACATGTACGGCGCGCGCCAGAACGAATGTCCGGCAAGGTATTCGTCCCCTTTCTTTGATCTTGGAGCGTCGATTTCGGCGGCAAGCCCGTTAAACGTCACCGCCCTTTCGTCGAAAAGAAAAGCAATCCGTTCCGAGTTTCCTCCGGAATCATCCATCCAATCGGAATACACCACGTCCCAACTTGGTCCCAGAATGGGCAGAACACGGCCCAGGTCCGTGAGATCGCTCCGCAGTTCCACTAATGCAACAAGGTCGAACTGGCCCAATATTTCGGCAATGTAGTGTATGGCGGCATCAGTACGATGAACTTTGCCGAATTCCCGTATGTTCCAGATTGCCACGTTAATAGTTTCGTCAAGTGTTGACGGAGGTATCTTTGCGGCATCGATACGTTGTTTTAGTTTGATAAGGCCCTGGGCGATCTGGGGAGAAACGTTGCCGTGATGCATGGAGAAGTCCTTTCCGTGAATTGGCGGTCAAAATTTGCATGAGGAAAATGAAAGAAACCCTTAGGAAAATGCACTTGTAAACCATGTTGAAGCCTTGATTCCTGTTGATAGAAATATAGAAAAAGCGTTGTGCAAAGAAAGGAACATCAAGTCCGATTTTGATTGAGGGTAAGTTTGGGCGTTCCCCCCACTATACTGTAATAAAATAAATAAGAGCTGGGCGTTGCCCCGCTTCGCATGAAGATAAAAGGTTTGGGCGCCCCGCCGAGTACGGCGGCGGCCCTCGCTCCGGTCCACCCCTTCGGGTGCTTCCAAGGGTCGTCGGGCTTCGCCCTCGGGCTGCCTGCCACGAGGGCACTTAGTGCCGTGGTCAGGCAGCACCGCGCTCCAGCGCGGCCTCCAGTCCTGCCTAACGCGGGGCAAAGGAACATTCCCCACTTGTAAATAACCGCCTACGCAAATTTCATTTGGCTTGGCTTTGTTTTTTCAACGCCACTGCAGGCGCGGCGTCTCTTGCAACGCGGTGCAGACTTCTCACCCCTGCACTGTATCCACATCCGCCGGCCGCACCACAATCGGCACAATCAGCGTGAACAGCACCAGGAGAATCGACCCGATATACCCCTGATAGATTCCCCACGCTTCGAACGGACCGCCCAGCGTATAGGTCCAGATTACAAACGAGAATGCCGATACAACAAGCTGGGCGACGTTCTTGACACCCGAAATCTTCCACAAGTACAGCGGCACCAGCATGAGAAGGGCGGCCGCCGAGGCGGTGAGAACGACCTTTACCTGGTCTGCGGGAACAACCCCCGCGATCACGGTGTAGGCGCCCAGGATTTCGGTTGGAATAAGCTTGACCAGCTTGTCTACGTACGGCTGTGTAACGGATACTTCGCGACCCATAATACCTTGTCCTTTCCGTTTGTGAGTGTTGTGATGGGGATTTTTTATGGTTTCATGCCTCAGCGAACATATCGGTAACACGAAAAACCAAGTAAGGCAGCCCCAAAGTGCCTTTGGATAACCGAATTATTATTCTATCCAAGCACCTGACCCCATTTTTCGCCCACCTTACCCACCTTTTCGCTCACCTGACTTGCCTTTTTGGTCACCTGACCACACTTTTCGGTCGCCTGAGGCACATTTTTGATCGCCTGAACCACCAATTCGGGCACCTTAGGACTTGATTTGGCCACCTTAACCACTTATTCCGGCACCCTAGGACTTAATCCGGTTACCTTATTAACCTCATGCTGGGCCTTCTCACCAACGGGGTCGGGGCCTTCTGCCCCGAACCCCGACCAAGGGGCGCTCTGCAGCAAGCGCCCCTTGGATCCCCGTGCCGCGCCCGCAGCGCCGCCTTGTCCCTCGGCCTCCGGGCCGCTCATGAACTCACCCGGCAGGATATATGTCTTAATTGTAAAAAGATGCCGGGCTCGGACAGCACGAGCGGCCAATCCTTCGGCCTCGGGGGCGTCGCTGATGGCGGTGGAAGAGAAATCCATGACGTTTGGTTGACTCCAGCTGCGTTACTAAGAGAGACTACTTCATTAAACACGCGACGCAAAATCTTCCTCAAGTGAATAACCGGCCGGGACAATTGCCCGGCCGATGTTTACTTGGCAGTTGCCGCAGTTTGGGCGGCGGCCGCGGGCGCAGGCTCGGGTTTAGCAGAAGACGAAGACTGGCGGCTCCTGTATGTGCTGTAATAGTAATCGAGCTTTGTCTTGTCCTTGCGAAACGCATATTCGGCGGCGTCCAGCACCTCGGACATCACGGCACGCATGTACGAGAACGCGCGGTCGCGAAGGTCCTTTGCGTCGGCAGTTCCCTTCTCGACAAATGCCTTCGCATACAATTGACCAAGATTTCCAGCCTTCTCCGTGGCCTGGTCCAGAAGCCCTGCATCAAAGTTGATGATCTTGAGCTCGCCGGGATACTTCTTTCCAAGCTGGGCAAGCGCGCTCAGGTCCTGTATCATGTCCGCACCGCCCGACCCCTCGCGGATGCGCCTCACCGCCTTCACCGCATCCGGCACCTTGCGCAAGCCGAACGACATGGCGGAAAGCAAATCGTCGCGCAGTGCATACGCCTGCGGCTCTTCCGTGGCCCACTGCTTCGACGCGTCCTTGAGCTCGCCTATCGCGGCAACATACTGGCCCTGCGCATAACGCAAGGCATTGACCGACGCGCCAAGCTCGGTTATCACCGAGCCGTCCAGGCCCACGGCCTTAAGCGCATCCGCATCCTGTGAAGCCGCGGTCGCCATGATGGCCCCCTCGTTTACGGCCTGCTCCATGGGCATGTCCTGCTTGCGCAGGGCCTTTTTGTCCATCGCCTTGAGCTTGGGCAGCAACGCTTCGAAATCCTGCTGGTCCGACATAGAGACTCCCTTCGAAAAAATGGTTTGATGTGGTTTACGGGTAACCATGCCATACGGGCCGGCATTCCGCTTACAAAGCGGAAAACAGCGCCTGCATCATACCCGTTTTAAGAAATTTGATGAATGAAAGAAAAGAAACGGAGAAACGACACGAGTTTGAGGAAACGAGACGGAGGAAAGGAATTCGGGCCTTATTGACAAATGTCCAAAGAGGACATGTTGTTGAGGTGGATGTTGATATTAATATGTTAAGTGGAAGGGAGGGATGCAAAGGATTTTTTTAGGAGAAAGGAAAGATTGTTTTGATGATCACATTCGGTTTTGCCTTGACGCTTTTCCTGATGGTCCAGTCGATTGAGGCGTTTTCGATTTTGTGGCCGCCCAAGCCGCAGCGACAGAATGCACGGTAAAGGATAATTCGTCATAATCCAAGTGTGATAATAAGACTATCGCCCTCAATCCTCGTATCTCTCAAGAAACATCTTGCCAGTCTTTGCTTGAAGGACGCAGAATCCAGCCGGTATACGGGAACACACCCCACATAACTGCCGGATACGACCAACCGCTGACCACTGAGCTTCCCCTTCTTCTTCGAAGAAGCCTTCTCCTCTATGACCATATTGACGATTCTGACTCTTGACAGGAAGAACTCGCCCTGTTTGCACGCAAGCAGGCCGTTGAGATCGACGACTCCGGCAATACCGTTGCGCCAATTGGGTAAGAGAGGATTCGGATGGGCAGCCGACACACTTTCGCAGTACCTGCATTTCAAGCCTATATTCTTGCCCGAAAAATAGACGATCGGCGAATCCAGGGTGAACCCCTTGCCAAGAATATTTCTCTCACAGGGAAACTGTTTGCCGACCATTTCCTGTATGCGAGTCCTGGGTATGGCAATTTCACGCCGGAAGCGGGCGCAACTCACCAATAACAACAAGCACAGCGAAGCAACCACACATTTGCTCATGTGATACTACACGGGGTCAAGGTCGGTGGGTCTGAACGGTCATGAGGGCTCCAAAGATTGGGAAATTATAACGTCGCAGCCGGGTTTAATAAAATAGGAATTGCGAGCGGCGGTTTGGAGAGATTTGTGAGGGCAACAAAAGTTGCCTCGCTGACTTTGGAAACGAGAATGATCATCCGGGAGCGGCGTTTATATTGAATTTATTTGAGGTCCTTTGTTTCCTGGTCAGGATCAATAGCCAGCATGCTAGCGTACATACTGGTTCAGGATGGATTTGAGTCTATGGTCCTCACCGGATTCGTTCGTTTTGAATCTATAGAGCGGAATTCCGCACAGTGCGAATGCTTTGTTTTTAATCGTGTCCCGCGCTGATTGTTCGATATTTTGCTCGTGATGCCTTATCCCGTCCACTTCAAGTGCAAATAACGGTTTCCTGCTTGTGCTGTTATAAAACAAAAAGTCCACATGCGTCCACGGATGGGTTATGTACTGTTTTTCCTTTTGATCCAGTCCCGTTAAATCGGTGATGAGTTTCCCGACTCTCGCATGCATTGCAAAAGAAATGTGTGGATAGTTCTCAAGCATGGCCGATATGAGTTGGTTCATCAGGAGTTCGGTAAAGTGTTCCCTGCTTTTTTTCCGATATTGCGCAATCAATTCATCCCTGTGTTCAACATAGAGCTTATCGAATATCGAGGTGATTTTCGATTCCCTCGTTACCGAATGGCCATACAGATACTCGATGTAATCGATAAGGTCTTTTATGGTGTTGTTTGATGAATGATAAACCTTGTCAGACACTACAATTGCGACCTTTTTAATTCCCCTCGATATCGCCACATTCAAAAGTTCTTTGTTCGTCAGGAAATCATACAATCGATTCTCAGTGGTAATATCACTTTTGTCCAATGAGTTGACAACAAACGACAAAATTACTTCTTTCTTCTGCCGGCCCTGAAATTTATGGACGGTGTCGGCTTCGATTCCGGTCTCCTTGAATTTTTCACGGATCAAATCCGCCTGACATCTGAACGGCGTTATCACACCCGTGTCTTTTAATGGGGCGCCCTGCAACAAGACGCCTATTTCATCAATCTCCCGCTCATTGTACTGGCCACTTCCATTGGGGTTTCTTCTTGCATGATTTCCTGGAACGGTTTTGACGATGTTCAGATGTATACCGTTGTTTTTCGTCATGACAATCAATTCATTTTCGTAGAACATTTTATTGCAGAAACCTATGATGTCGGGAGCACAGCGATAATGTTCTTTGAGCAAGGTCGTCGGTACATGGGGAACCGCGGTTTTCACGGACCTGAGTATGGAATTGGATTCATACCGGAAGCAGAAGTCTATGTCGAATTTTTTCGACAACTCCCTCGAATGCGGGACCAGACTTTCGTCTTCGATTTCCTGGAGTTGTTTTGAGTCGCCGACGACCACAAGGTTTCGTGCGCAACTGATGGCCAGAATACTGCTCAGCAGGTCGCCCTGGGACGCTTCATCGATGATCAGATAGTCGAGCAGAAGTCTTTGCCCGACATTGTTAAGCAACGAATGCGACGTACTTAAAATGACGGGATAGCGCCTTACAAAGTGGGCGAAATCCTTTTTATAGTTTTCAGGAGTGAATGACGCCGTATCTTCGTTCTTGTATCGCTGATACAGCAAACCGTTAAAAACCTGGAGGGACAGGTTTTGAAGTTCTTCCTTGCGCCCGGCACCTTTGTTCTTGCGAATATATTTATTGTTTTCCTCAATCTGGCTCCTGATCTCCCGCCTTTTAGCAAGGTAAAACAATCTTTCAGCTGCATCCAGAAGTTCCCCATTGGCCTCCCTGCTGACCCGGGTCTTGAATTTTCTCCATAGCAGGTAACGTGCAAATATGCCGAGCGGCTTGCCCGATTCGAGTTTGATTTTCAGCTTCAGATATTCTTTTGACGCAAGACCGGGTTTTATTTGATAACCTTCCGGCCCGCCTGCCCTGAGATGTTCCAATTCTTTTTCGAGCTCGACCAGCTCAACCCTCTTTTTGGCCACCTCGTTCTCGGCTTCATGCACTTGTTTTAAAATTTTTCCGAGTTCGTCGATTCTCGCGCCGATGCTTTCCGGGAGGGGTTCGAAATCGCCGTCAAGGAAGGCCGTCAGTTCACTCCCGCCCGCCGACGAGAAAAAAGCGTCAACGCGTTCTTTGCTGCCCAGCAACGCAACGAAGAACGCGCGCTTTTCCTCGTTGAGTTTGTCATACACATTCTGGATCGCGGTATTGTTGTTCGATACAACGGCGCACGTACATCCCTTTGCCAGGATATTGGCGATCAGGTTCAATATCGTCTGTGTTTTTCCGGTTCCCGGTGGGCCTTCGATGACGGATATGTTATTGCCCAATGCATTTTCGATTGCCGCTCTTTGGCTTTGATTGAAGCTGAACGGGAGTATGATGGAGCGCTGTACCCCGGTCTTTCGGCAACGTCCATTGAGATAGTCAAAAAGACACGATTTCTCGCTGAAGGAAATTCTCTTGAAGTTTTTCGAAAGATAATGCAGCGGAGATGTTTCTTCCGCTATTTCCAATCCCTTTTCCGCGAGCTCGGCATAGTATTGAAAGATTTTTCTGTATCTATTGCTTTCGAACCGGACCTGATCGGTCAGGAAGTCTTTATCTCCGGTATATACGCGATAGTATCCTTTCTCAAATTCGTCGACCCGGACCGCATCTACAAGCTTGTTATCAACAAGGACCTCAATATTTTCAAGCGGGACCGTTCTCAGGAAGTCGAGGACATGAACGCGATTTTGCGCGTAAAAATACTTTTGCTTGCCCCCTCTGAAGTATATGGTATAACCCGTAAATCTGCCATGCGAAAAGGCCTTATACAATGCCGATATTTGCTTTGTTTTGTCTTCCCATACACCAGTACCGCTTTTACAGAGAAGAATTCTCCTCTTTTGCGGGTCGATATTGAGTCTTTCAGACAAAGAAGGAGCTCCTTAAGGATGAATAGGCACAATTATTCGCAGAGGGAAGGATAGGGCCAACGTGTGCCCCTTTGTGAAGTTGCCAGCGTTAGCCAGCGTGACGGAGCTTTGCGACATGACACGCTGGATTCAGACGGTGGCAATTTGCCGAAGGCCAAGGGCAAGCTCACTTGCCCGAAGCATCAAAGGGGCTGTTGGTGGCTGTGTTTGCGCTGGTACCATAGTGTAATGTCTTGTTTGCGCCGATCTTCTCTTTTGTCTTTGATTTGCCGCGCCCTTCTTTGGTTTTCAGCGCCGGAGCGGAGAATGAGCGACGGCGCTTTTGTTAAAATCTATATCTTCGCCTTTACTATTAAGAAATTAATTTGTTGGATATTGAAACTAAATAATTTGAATAAAGTTGATATCTTGTTTCCCGAGGGGACGATCTATAAATTGATCGTAAATACCCAGTAGGCGTTTTTTCAATCGGAAGAACCCTATTATTTCCAATTACCTTATCTATAAATTGTTTCTTTGAATAAGCGCTGCAATGTGAAAGGCTGTTTCTAATAATTGATATTTGCTTAAGCGCAGTTGTTTCGTGTTGATCCAGCTTGTCAAAAATACAATTACATTCTAAATAAATATCAAACCTATCTTTTAATTTATCATAAGGAAGCCAATCAAGATACTTCTTGTCTGCATGGACAATTTTCCTCGCGATATTGTTTGTTGAAAAAGAAGCTACAGGTTTAAATAGTTTTTTAACTTTTCTTGATTTTGACGAAATGATATGAAAGAAAGCATCTTCTAGATAGCTTTCAAATGCAACCACAAGTGATAAAAAAAGACCATGGTAACATTGATTAACATCTCGTAATACAATGTCCTTTTTTGAAAACAGAAATTCTATTTTGCATCTTGTTGTTTCGAGTGTTTTAACTCTACTAACAAAGACATTTTGAATTTGGTGTAGCATACCATTTAAAGGCTTTGAAGGTATTCAAGAATATTTTTGCGAGATTCATGGTGCGTGGTGCGACGCGAAATAGCCTGAAGCACTTTCTCCGGGGCCTTACTATTCGACAATTCATAATCAGCCTTCTTAATGTTTGCGACAAACGAAGAACTCAATGATGAACCCTGTTTGCTTTCTAGCTTTGAGGAAAGGTTGAAGCAAATATCATAGGCAAAGGCAAATAATGGATAAAAAAGCGATCTTTTTCTAAAAGCCATATTCTTCATTGATGAGCCAAGTTTGCCATCAAGTTCATTAAAAATATGGCGGAATCGAGATGCGACAATGTTTTTATTTGAAAAGAGATCGTCATGGTTTTTATAAAACGTCGTAATCGAAGATGGCGATTTGCCTCTAATGCCATCTACGATTAGCATTAATAGTTCACTTGTTAATTCGACTTCTTCCATTCTTGAAATATTGTATTCTGAAAAAATGTTCCAATCTCGCCATCTATTCAACTGTTCAGTGGCAAGATCGTAACATGTTGTCTTAAATTCACCATAAAACTCTGCATTTCTAAGCTCTTGGTCATTTAGCTTAACACCTGTCGCATTCATACGGGCAAATATTTCTAATACTTCTCTATCGTCAACTTCAGCAGGTAGAACGTGAACACTGAATTCATAATCAAGAATTCTTTGCTTGATGTCGTTTGGCAAGTCATTGTATGTTTTATCACCTAAATCCTTATTGTGGGTTTTTTTTAGAATAAAAAAATCAGTTTCCTTTTTATAACTAGGAAGGAAAGAAGGAGAAATGAATGTGATAAGAGTTCTTAGTCGTTGCTGACCGTCAACGATTTCACGTTTTGGTTCAAAGGATTCAAGACTAGATCTTTTTTCACGAATAAAAATAATTGGAATTGGTAATCCGCGGATTATGGTATCGATAAGATATGATTTTGCGCCAGGTTTCCAGACGGGTCTACGCTGAAAGGATGGGCTAAGATCCAATGTCTTTTGTTTTTGCCAGCTTAAAAAGTCACTAACTTTATATTGCGTTTTTTTCATGTCCCATGTTTTCATGTTTGAAGTCCTTTCTTGAGACGCACGACGCGGCTTTATTTACCAGATTTTCTTCTATTATCATCTTTGCATAGCATCTGACAGTTCTTCGCGTCTGTCTTACCGCCTTCGTGCCAGGGTTTGATATGATCGCCTTCCATTTCTTCAAATGCAAACTTCTTCTTGCACTTCACGCAGAAACCCTTTTGCCTCTCATACGCTTCCCGCTTCATGTTGTCCGAGAAGGCCCGGATGTTAAGGTGCCTTTCATCGCTATCAAGCACATACGGGTAGATTCCCGATTTCCGCTCCACATCGTCATCCATCATCAGCTTAGAAATCTGCTTCTCTAGTTTGTCAGTATCGTATTCTCTATCTTTGAACTGATTGTATAGAACTCCCCAATCAACCCCTTTCATCTCTCGCCGATACTCCGGGAACGTCGCTTTGACCCAACCGATAACTTTCTGGAAGTATTGCCATAAGGGCGTTGCGTTCTTGTCGTGCTGGTGCTTCGACATGTAATCTTCGATCCCGCCATCCGAGCGCCATGCGATCGCCGTTTCCAGATATTCCTGCCGGATCGGGCTGCCCCGCAGATAATCGCTCGCCAACCCATAGGCAGCGCAACCCGTCTTGCTGAAATACCGCTTGGCATCGGCCGTCCAAGGCCCGGCGTACACCGCGTTGCGCAATTCCTGATCAGTGTGTTCCTCGCCAGCGATGTTGATAGTTCTGAACCAGTCCAACTTTTCGCTGTCAGTCCCTGAACAGAAATAAATCATCAACTTGTAGTCGAGAATCTGCTCTTGTTGGTCGTCTTTAAGATTGTGGAACGCCAGCCCTCCTATGGAGAAATCACCGTTGACGTACTGACAAACCGAAAGCGTGCGCTGTTGTCCATCGATAACTTCATAATCGCCGTCACTGCGCACCGCCCAGTACATTACATTCAAGGGAAAGTTCTTTCGAACACTATCGATCACTGCATCCCGCTGCCTGTCATTGTATATGAATTCCCTTTGATACGGCGGGCGAATGTCGAGCTTCCCGCCGTAAGCGATCACGCCCTGCTCGGCATTGTCAGCAAAGCCGTCGGTTAAGTTCTTTACCGTGATTTCTTTGAGTTCGATCTTCATGATTTTCTCCTGATGAGAAGGCGCGCGTAAGTCGGTCTGTATGTGGAACCGGTCCGAATTACGCCGCGCCGGTTCAGGTCGCCCGGGTTATTCACGTCCTCAAGGGTGTAAGTCTTGATTTTCAAACCGGAATTGTTGTCTCGGTCCGTTATGCCGAGAATCTCGAATTGGTCAGGGTTGTATTTGTCCAGAAAGGTGACGGGCACCCCCATCGCGCCGTCGTAGTCGATGGGAATATCTGCGGTCTTGCTGACCTCAATTGCATCATAGTTGTCGTAACTCGGGTATTTGGCGGGGTTATATTGGTTGAAGAGAACCATCTCTTCATGACGCTCATCGTAGTCCATGTTCGTCAGCCACCGCACGCCCTTTACCCTTATAAACTTCCTACCCGCAGAGTCCACTCTAAATCCGGCGGCGGTAAGCGGGTAATGATCCGGTACGCCAAACTCTCTGTCGCCGCTGTGTATACTGGCGCCCAGCCAGATGCGGTTCTCCTTGATCAACTTAAAGACGTCCTTGTAGGAAATGGCGTTGATGTTGCCGATTATTAGAAACTTCTTCTGGTACTTCACCAACTGTCCAATGTACTCCCGAAACAACGAAAACGGAGGATTGGTGACGACAATATCCGCTTGCTTGAGCAATTTGACGCATTCCTCGCTGCGAAAATCACCGTCGCCTTTTAACTTGTGAATGCCGATTTCGTCTGGGTCAGGGACTCGGTTGTTGTCTTTGTCGCCATCGTATTCGAGGTAGATTCCACTCTCCGCCGTGTGGTGGCTGAATAAATCTGCGTCGCAGTTCTTGTAACAGGTGGTCACTAGTCTTTTCAGCCCAAGTTTCTCGAAGTTGTGCGAGAAGTAGTGAAAGAAATTGCTGACCTTCGGATCGTCGCAGTTGCACAGGACGGTCTTTTTCTTGAAATGCTTCGTGTAATGCCGCAGTTCCTTCTCGATGTCGGAGAGTTGCGTATAAAATTCATCTTTCTTGGCGGCACTAGCTTTTATTAAATTCAAATTTGATGCTTTTTTTTGCATATTGTTTCACTTTTCTTCTGCCGCCATAGAGGGCGACAATATTTGGGCGCAGCTCATATGCTTAAAATGGTATTTGCCTTTCATGTCTTCGGCGCAAACCTATAATTTCATTCAACGCAAACATTGACACCAACGTTCCACGCAATGCCCGCCGTGCCCGCGTATAGTCTCGCCACCCGACGGAAGACACTGAGCAGAGCGCTGCACTGGGTTTATCAAAGTGTGTCGACGTGACAGCAGTGGCACAAGAATGTGATTCTTGATAACACGGGGCCACCTGTGCGGAATCAAAATACAGGAAGATGAGACAATATCTGTTTAACCTTGGCGTTTTGTTCATCGTACGTTTGAATATCAAAGGGGCCCATGGAATATTTTCTAGCCTTTACATCAAAGGCTGCAAAAGCACTTTGATTTCTCAGTCCAAGATATGATTGAGCCAATGATTGATAAATCCAATTTCTATCCGATCGCTCATAAAACCCTTTTCTCTTAATCACGTCCTCGCAAATTTGAACAGTCTTTTGCCTTATTATTGTGGCACAGGAATGATTTAATATTTTTGATCGCTTGTCTTTAGCCAAATTTGCCTTCATGTCATACAAAAAAGCGGCGTTGACACCATTATAATAATCCTGGGCAATATAGAAACCTCTCTCATAGTACCATATAGCTCTTTCCAAATGGGCTACTCTGCCCGTAACTTCAAATAACCTTTTAAAAATAGCTCCCGAGAGGCCAAGAGTCTCAGGATCATTGGTTTCATCGGGTCGCAATGGCCGAAGAATATCTATCGCCTTCTTCAGTGCGCGAAGCGGACTGGGTCGTTTTAATTTGTAAGTTACGAGAGCGAGTCTCTGGCGAATAAACGAGTTGTTAGTATCAAGTTTCAGGCTTGCATCTAGCAGTTTTTCAGACAAACTCAGGTCGTTGTTGTTTTTCGCTGTCTCGGCATCGGCCAAAAGATCCGAAATTGATGGATAATTCTTGAGAGCATGTCGTAATTTATCAATGTCATCAGTTTCGAATTTGGGCGGTTTCAAGTTCTTCAAATATGTGTAGACTGGGCTGTCAGGTGTCTTCTTTCCAAGGACCGTTTTGATCTTCTTCTTCAATTCTTGCTTGAATCGGCTTGCCTCTGATACACCAATGTCTTTGCCTAAATGTTCGTACGGTTCAATAATTGTGTGATTTACATCAAATGGATATTTAAGGTCTTGCTCAGATATAACGATTGTACTGAAAGGTCTAAGTGCATGCCTAACACCTAATTCGTAAAGGGCGTTCGGATTTAGTGTGGTAATGTCTGCAATTACAATGTCCGCTTTATAGAGCCACTCATACATGGGTATGTCAATCACTCCAGAATGTACGATGTCCTTGGCCCGATAACAGTCTATCTTCAGGGCCTTGCATACCGGCTTGATAACATTCGCATATGTTTTATCTAAATCGAATACCTTGCCGGTGGAATAGTCTGTTTTCGTACCGAATCCAATAACCACGAAGCATGTTTTATTCATGTTATTTACCTATGCATTATCTATTGCGTTCTTTATCGAATCAAATGTGAAGCTAAGAGCCCATGAGGCTCCAATGTTGAGGAGTTCGTTTGGTGACTGGTTCTCCCGATCAATCTTTACCGCGATAATCTTCTTCCCAAGTTCGCTTGCCTTTTCGATTTCCCACCGAACCCATCTGCTTCTGTAGGTGTTTTTTCCAACAATACAAAGGAAATAGTTGACGGAGTTGATTTTCGCGGAAATAGCCCGCTTAATTGCGGTTGCATTAGTACTATCAATTGATACGTCCGCAGATGCATCACCGATATAGAAATCAAAAAG
Organism: Chitinivibrionales bacterium; assembly: GCA_035516255.1. Taxonomy (NCBI): domain Bacteria; kingdom Pseudomonadati; phylum Fibrobacterota; class Chitinivibrionia; order Chitinivibrionales; species Chitinivibrionales bacterium. The sequence goes on from DATJAL010000001.1 coordinate 23,676, forward strand.
GCTGTTTGCGTCCCACGCCAACAGCAAATTCTTGTACTGCCTGTCATTCTCATAGTCGTAACTGACAAATACTTGTTTCTTGGCCATGACTAGTCCCTCCTTTGAATTTGAAATAAACTGTAATTTATAATCGCAGAAAGCAACATAACATCTTGCTTAGGATTCAACTCTTTAAGCAATTAGGTTTCTTTCTTCCTGTGCTTATCGTCTTTTTTCTGCAAATGTGTTGTAACCCACAGGCTATTTTCTCTCGAAATTAAGGATTCCACGCGGTCGACAAAAGTTGCCTCCTTGTCCTGTGCGCCTTTGTATGCGTCTAGCCCCGCATCATAAAAATGCTTCTCTTTCTTTAGTGTTTCAGATATTGTTCTATAGTTTACCCAAATTTCTTGAAATTTGAATGTTTTCAATGCTGTTGTACCAATACCGAGTATGATCGATAAGATTATCGAAATCCATTTGATTTCTTCTGGTAGGAATCCGATCAATACAGGAATACAAGCAGAGAGAACAATAACGCCCCATTGAAAGACATTGTAAAATCGTTTGTTCGTAGACGAATGAACACTATACCATTTTATCTGTTCCTCATATCGGTTTTTAATATAGCTTGAAAAATCTGCTGCATTCATCGTTCACCTCGCGTTTCTACGTATTGCGTCGATAATGCTTTGTGTATTCCATCCAACAATTTCCGTTGCGGTTTGTTGAACAATTTGCGGAAGATTTATTGCACCCCAAGGTTTTACTGCAATAATTGGTTTCTCAAGCTCGTTGCAAAAATCAATTTCGAATTGTATCCAGGTGCTATGACTTACATAAATCCCAGAGAGGATGAGAATGACCTGTGCTGGTCGAATTTGTTCTCTTAAATTCTCTCGCAACTGGTTGTTTGTCGCTAACGGGTCATGTTCGGGCACGCTGTAATTGGAATATCTAAAATTGGCAGCAGCATCAAGATATTCAATCAAACGATAATATTCATCATCATAGTTCCATGCATGGGCGATGAAAAGTCGATAGGTAACTAGAATTGGCATAAGAATGCCTTTCTGAAAATATGAGTACTAATTCCGCCAAGTTTCATATTTTCGACTTTCTTCTTTGTCGTAATTAATCCATAAGAATTCTTGCCCGGTGCCTTTAGCTTGTGCTTTGTCAACTAATGGATAAAGCCGCAAGTATGCTGGGGGGTTAAAAGTGAGTTCATTATCCTCTAACACTGGGAAAACAGCAACTTTTCCGTTGTGGCCATCGAAATAGCCCAGTTCCCAAGGCATCCATTTTGACGTCTTTGAATTATTTGATATCGCATAGAACATTGATTTTGATTGCTTCATGCGAGTTCTCAATAATTGCGCCGTTTCCTTAGTGACATTGTCTCTATCAAGTTCCTTATCGACAATCCAGTCGACGTATATCGAGTACCCAAGAGACGTTAACTCCTTGTAGATGCCGAAGATTGTCTTTTTGTCTTGATAACTATGGGAAATGAAGATGTCGAAGGTTGTCAGCTTTGTCGAGGCTGTTTTCACGGAAGCAAGTGCTTCATCCTTAATTTCGTTCAAAATAGTAAAACTTTGAGACGCGATCCTCTGGAGATAGCTCCTTTTGTAAAATGCCATAATGTTATCCCCCTTCGTCATACAGTATGTCAATATATTGGTTCTGCACTATTATTTCCCATCTTTTGTCCTATAATTAAAGCAATGCTTTTTTAACGTGCCTTAACCTGCTCAAGACGCTTAATCATATCCAATGCCGTGTCTGCATAGCTAAGCGCTTGGTCCTGAGTTGTTGATAACATTGCATCCTTGTCGTGGGCTACCCTGTTTCGCAGTCTTCTCATCCCTTGGAGCAGACCTGTATCTCTATCAGAAAGTGATGCAAATTTAGCCAACTGTTCAATATTGTGAGTAGGAGCGCGATATGAAGGTGGTTCAGGCGAGATGGCCAGGCGAGATACAGCGTCGGCCATCGCTGTCTCCAATGCAGACCAGGCCAAAAGGATAGCAGCAGAGGGTGCCCTGTCGACCGCATCGAGAATTTGCTCTTCAAGCGAAGTAAAAATGGGCCCTCTTATCTCCAGCCTTTCACTTTCAACTTCCCTATGAAGTTCTTTCGCTTGCTGGCTAAATTTCTCAAAGTCTAACTCAACATCTTTATATTTAACGCGAGCAATTCTGCCCAATATTTTTGCCAACTCATTTTTGAATATTAGTAATGCAATACCAGTCACCAGCGGCCAGGCTGTTGCACTGATTATCTGGGCGATGAACTGTTTCCAATCCATAAGTCTCCTCTCCAAACTGTACACGGCCAGTCCTTTGGCCGCTCTTTTATGATCACAGTCTTGTTCTGCATGTTTATGTTGATCAATATGGTCATGGGTAAACGTTTACTTTGTTAGCAATAGGTCAGCGTATTTATTGAATGCATATTTATTTTATTTCATATCAAGGAGTCTATGAAGAACTTCAATAATAGATAATTCACCCCCCACATCTCCCCATCTCCTCCGCAATAATCTTCCCCAGCACTTTCAGCGGCACCGGCTTTCCCCGCACGGTCATATTGCGCGCCTTCATTTCCTGTTCCGCAATTTCCGGGACAAACCCAGATAACGTTTGCGCCGCCTTTTTCTTCGCGGGGCTTTTCGTATAAAAGAAGCTAGCGCAAAATCTGAAAAAATGTTGAAAAGCTATTGGCTGCTGTCTTCATTCTCATGATATAGCAGCCTGCCGCAACATTCGGGATATCGAATGACAGCCGGTGCGGTCCTGGTTCCAAATGTCTGTTGCAAAGAGACGCCAGTTCGTGTCCGGAGGTGTTATACATGGTGAAGGATACTTTTTCTGAATGAGATAGAGAGCATTGGATGATTATGCTGCGGTTAAAATGAGTTGGAGGTAATATCTTGAAAGCTTCCTGTTGAAACATTGCCTGCAGCGATTTCGGAATAATTAGGCCCACTGTTTCCGAAAGCGGCCTGTGCCATACGCCGTTGGATCTGGTCGCGGCGAAGATATCGTTTTTCCCTACTGCAAGGGACTTGACTACGGTATTCGGCGGGAGGCCTGCGTCGATTGCATCCCAGCTTGCGCCGTTATCAGATGAGAGGAAAACGCCGCCGAGGTCGGATGCGGCAAAAACATTGTTTCCGTTTACGGCAAGGGAATTAACAAAACCATTTGGAAGGCCCCTATCTGCCGCGGTCCAGGTTGCTCCATTGTTCGTCGAAAGGAAGACGCCGCCGCCCCACATGCCCCAGAGTCCGGCAAAAATGTTGCCGTTGCTCGCGGCAAGGGCCGTAACAGAGGTATTCGCCGGGAATCCGGAATCGAGCGCAGTCCAGCTTGCACCCTTATTGGTTGTTCTGTAGACACAAAAATCACTCCCGGCAAAAATATTGCCGTCGCTTACGGCAAGAGAACTGATATAGGCAATCCGGGGAAGTCCTGAATTGACCGCAGTCCAGGTCGTACCGTTATCTGCAGACCGGAAAATGCCGCCGCCATCAGTCCCGGCAAAAATATCAGTGCCGCTTATGGCGAGACAGTTGACCAAAGAATCCGTGAGGCCGGAATCGACCAAAGTCCATGTTGCGCCATTATTGATGGAAAGGAAAATGCCCCCATGCCATCCGCCACAAGACCCGGCAAACACATTGCCGCCGCTTGCGGCAAGAGAGGTAAAAGTGGTATTTGTGAAACCGCCTCTCACGGATGTCCAACTCTTGCCGTTATTGGTGGATAGAAAAATGCCAAGAAAGCCTGCGGCAAAAATATTGGTGTCGCTCACGGCCACAGCATTGAAGCTGTTGTTTACGGGGAGCCCGGAGTTGACGAAAGTCCAACTTGAACCGTTGTCGGCGGACAAGAAAACGCCGCCGCAACCGGTCCCTGCGTAGATGTTGTTGCCGTCAACAACAAGACATTTGACGGAAGTATCCGCAAGCCCCGAATTGACCGCGGTCCAGCTCGTGCCGCCATTGGCGGACAGAAAGACGCCGCCGGACGTCCCGGCATAAATGGTACCGCCGTTCACCGCAAGAGACATGACGTACATATTCGAAAGACCGTTGTTTGCAGGCGCCCAGCTTGCGCCGCTATTGGTGGAAAGAATAATCCCGCCGCCATTAGTTCCGGCAAAGATAGTATCTCCGCTCACTGCAAAAGACACGGCATATGCGCTCCCAAGGCTGGTGTCGACCGCTATCCATCGTGCACCGTTGTCGGTGGACAAAAAGATACCTCCACTGCGATAGCCGGCATAGGTCATTGTCCAGCGGGCCCCGGCAAAAATATTGCCGCCGCTTACTATAAGAGAATAGACCGCACTTCCGGGAGGCAGGCCTGAATCGACCGCCGTCCAGGAACCACCGTTATCGGTGGAACGAAAAATACCGTTGCCGCCGCTGGCGGCAAAAACATTGATGCCGACCACTGCAAGAGAGTAAACACCGGTATTCGAGGGAAGACCTGAATTTATCGCAGCCCAGGTTGCCCCGTTATTTGCCGAAACGAAAACGCCAGTGGACTGAGTGCCGGCAAGAATATTGCCGCCGTTCACGGCAAGAGTCAGGATGGTTAGGTCCGCAAGGCCGGAGTCGACCGAAGTCCAGCTTGCACCGTTGTTTGCGGAACGGAAAATACCGCTACCCGAAGTCCCGGTGAAAATATTGCCGCTGTTCGCACAAAGCGCGGAAATACCCTTCATCCACGGCCCTTGGCCTTGCGCCCACTGGGCGTTTCCCGAATGGAAAGACACAATCAGAAAGACCGCCCAAACGGCAAACCTTATCATGTCATTTTTCATTTGGGTTCCTTAGTTGCACCCTACTTCGTACAATATACTAAACCGGTAAATTTTCCGCAGGTCATACAATGTAAAAGCCAAACGTCAAACTGTCCCGGTATTGGAAAAACAAAACCTGCACGCTCATCTCATCATGCAGGTTCATAACATCGTCCGATTTTATTCCAAACCCTCATATCCCCACCTTCCCCATTTCCTCGCTCACTATCCCCACTATCACCTTCATCGAGGCGGGTTTCGCGATCACCACCGCGTTCAGGTCCTTCAGTTCTTCCCCGGATATTTTCGACACGTATCCCGACACCACCACTTTTCTCACGTGTTTCGGCGTTGCCCCGGCCAGGAGTATCCCGTCGAGATTCGGCATGACGTGGTCGGTGATGAGCAGGTCCACGCGGTTGGCCAGGATGTAGCTGCGCGCCGCGAGCGGGTATGAAAAGCCGTGTATCCGCGCATTGGGTGCGGCAATGAGGACGAAGTTGCTCAGGATGTCCACCACCGTGGGTTCGTCGTCCACGATCACCACTTCGAGTTCGTTCTTCATTTTTCTTTGGCTTTCCAAGCAAAGATCCGTCATAGGGGCTTGCGCCGGGCCGCATCAAAGCGCGCGCACGTCGCAAAGAAACGAAAAGGGCCGTGCAACGGGATCGGATTGCTTCACGCGTTCGTTATAAATGGAGTATACCCGGAAGTGTGGCCAGTGTCAACGAAATCGATTTCGCCCTCCCCTAACCTCGGTTAATTCAATCTAATAACGCCAATATTTAATTACAGTCTTCACGGTTTCTGTTGTCAAGCAGCCAATTAATTAGAATAAGTCAGGGCGTTACCCTCGCCTTCGGCTCGGGTCGGTTCTCCCTCCGGTCCACCCCTTCGGGTGCTTCCAAGGGTCGTCGGCCTTGGCCTCGGGCTGCCACGGCGCTAGGCCGCTTCGCGGGGCGCCGGGCAGCACCGCGCCCCAGCGCGGCCTCCGGTCGCCCCTAACGCTGGGCATAAGAACGTTGCCTACTTGTAAACAACTGCTTGCGCAAATTCGATTTTGTTTTGGTCTTGCTCCTCGCCATCAACGCCGCCCCTGAGGCCGGGGAAATAAAATTCTGGTGGGGCAACTCATGCATAAAGTAGAAAGATTGGGCGTTCCCCCGCTTCGCGGGGTCGGCCCTCCTTCCGGTCTCGCCTTCGGCTCGGGCTGCCACGGCGCGAGGCCGCTTCGCGGGGCGCCGGGCAGCACCGCGCTTTAGCGCGGCCTACAGTCCTGCCTAACGCCGGGCATAAGAACTCTACCCACTTGTCAATAATGGCTTGCGCCGAATTCGATTTGATTTATCTTTGTTTTTCTTCCGCTATCAGCGACGGCCTGCAGTCCGGCCTGGCGCGCGGCAAAAGGTAATATTCCGCATTTGTAAATCCCTTATCAAAAAATGGCCCCTCTCCTGGCGGAGAGGGGTTGGGGTGAGGTCTAAACGGACAGTACAACTCAACAGCTCATCGTTTGATATTCTCCCCCCGCCATCAGCGACGGCCTGAGGGCCCAAGGATTGGCCGCTCGTGCTGTTTGAGCCCGGCATCTTTTAACAAGTACGACCCTTGTCCTGCCGGGTGAGTTCACGAGCGGCCCGGAGGCCGAGGGACAGGGCAAACGACACAATATCTGGCGCGAAGCGCCAACTACCTCTCCCTGGGGAACGAAGTGACACAAGGCGGTGCTGCGGGCGCGGCATGGGGTTCCAAGGGGTGCTTGCTGGCACAGGGCAAAAGACATAATATCTGGTGCGCAGCACCAACTACTTTGCCCTGGGGAACGCAAGTGACAAAGCACCCCTTGGTCGGGGGTGCCGGGGGCCGACGCCCCCGGCCCCGTTGTCAAGCAAACCCGACGGCTATGGGACCGGACGGCGCTAACCGCATGCAGGCGCGGGCGCGGGGTCCATGCCTGGGGTGCCGGGGGCCGACGCTCCCGGCTTCTGTTGACAAGCGGCTGGAGGCCGAGGGACAAGGCGGCGCTGCAGGCGCGGCGCGGGGTTCCAAGGGTGCTCGCTGGCACAGGGCAAAAGACATGATATCCTGTGCGCAGCAACACTACCGCGACGGAGACCTAATACTTTTTATGATGTTTTACAGGAGGCTGGGTATACACGCAGAACAAGGGGTTTAGTTTAGGCTTTGCGCTGGTGCAATACCGTTTGTTGATGGAGTCCACGATTGCAGGCACCGCATCCTCAAATTCTGTCCTTACCCTTATGAAATTTTTATGCATGGTGACCACGGAAACGTGCGCTAGTGCGCCGATCCACTTCATGTCCTCATCGGCAAAATCGCACTTTTCGACTATCTTGAAGGTCCTTGTTTGTGAGGGATCGTTATAAGACATTTCGTCCTCCGGGTAGGTTAAAGGACTCGGCTGTCTGGGGGGTACCATTTAACATAAGTCATTCAGCCAATAGTAAAGTGGTAAATCGCATTTATTTTGGCCGGCTTATCATTTGTGATAATAAGCCTGGGCGTTCCCCGGCCTTCGGCCGGGTCGGTCTTCCTCCGGGCTCGGCTGTTCGCCTCGTTGCCGGACCGCCCAGATGGCCTTTGGCCGGGGTCGGCCGGCAACGCGCTCTGGCGCGCCCTTCGGTCCACCTAACGCTGGGCATAGGTCCTCTTCCCCACATGTAAATTTTCGCCTACACAAATTTGATTTAGTTTGTTTGGTTTCCAACGCCATCAGCGCCGTCCCTGAGGCCGGAGGATTGGCCGCTCGAAAATAAGTCAAAATCTGGGCGCCCCGCCGAAGGCGGCGGCCCTCCTTCCGGTCTCGGCCTTCGGCCTCGGGCTGCCTCGGCCCGAGGCCGCGAGACGCGGCGGGGTCCGGGCAGCACCGCGTTCCTACGCGGCCTCCAGTCCTGCCTGGCGCCGGGCAGAGGTACCTATGCCGTTTTTGCCTTTTTTAATCGCCATCAGCGACGGCCTGAGGGCCCAAGGATTGGCCGCTCGTGCTGTTTGAGCCCGGCATCTTTTAACAAGTACGACCCTTGTCCTGCCGGGTGAGTTCACGAGCGGCCCGAATGATCTTTTTTTCACGCGGTAAAGGCGTTTTTGATGTGATCGATTTTGCCTTTGTAAATGGTTATCACATCAAACCTGCACGGCCGCCCGGTGATGTCGTGTTCGGCGAGATACAGCCGGGCGAGTGTTGCGATCTTCCTTTGCTTGGCGCGGTTTACCCAGAACGCGGGATGGCCGAAAGTGTCGGTGGACGCCGCCTTTACTTCCACAAACACCAGGGTACCGGACGGGTCTTCGGCGATGCAGTCAATTTCGCCGCGTTTTGTCTGGCAATTTCTGGAGATGATGCGGTAGCCGTTGGAAATAAGGAATTCGGCGGCCTCGTTTTCCCCGAGCCGCCCTTTGCGGCGGGTATTATCCTGTTCACCGTTCATAGCGATGCAGCGGAGTTCATTTATGGCCGGCCAGATGGAAGAAAAGGATGGCGGCAAGGATGGCGATCAGGCAGAGTGACAGCCACTGGGTTTCTATGAGGTCGAGCCAGTATCCCTTGTCAAAAAGAAAAAATGTCCCCTGGGTCCGGCGTACATATCTGCGGTCGCCTGACCTGCGATCGGTGATCCGTTTGTCAACGTATTTATCGTCGGCATCACCCTCGTTGCGCAAATCCTTTTGAAGGGAAAACGAAATCGTTGTCTTGTCAACGATCTCGTTGATATCGACCGAATCCAGGTGCTCGAGCATTTCCTCAACCGACGAATACCGTTCATTTTTGTCTTTTTTGAGCGCCTTGAGCACAATGAGCTCGAGGCGTTTTGGAGTATCGCGTCGTTTAACGGACGGCGTCACCGGGATCTCATGCACGTGCTTGTAGGCGGTGGCGACCGCATTATTGGCGAGAAACGGCGGCCGCTTGGTGAGCATCTCATACATCACGATTCCCATGGAATAGATGTCGGTCTTCGAGTCAACCTCCTCGCCCGAGGCCTGCTCGGGAGACATATATTCGGGAGTGCCGACCGTAACGCCGGTCATGGTGATGTTGCTTGAAGAGAATATTTTAGCAATGCCGAAATCAGAAAGCCGCGCGACATTCTCTTTGTCGATGAGAATGTTCTGCGGCTTGATGTCGCGGTGGATCACGTTCTGGCTGTGCGCATAGCGCAGGCCCCTGCAAATTTGTTTTGAAATGTCGATGATTTCGGAGGCGGACATGACTTTTTTACCTTGAATCCTGCTCGATAGATTTTCACCGTCAACGAACTGCATGGCGAAAAACCGGTATCCCTTGTCTTCGCCGTATTCATAGATGCTCACAATGTTCTGGTGCTGCAGCAGCGAAATGGCCTTGGCCTCCACCTCAAAGCGTTTGGAGAGCTCCTCGTTGATGGAAAGCTGCGGCGGAAGCACCTTGAGCGCCACGATCCTGTTCAGGGGCTCCTGCATCGCCTTGTAAATGACGCCCATCCCGCCCATCCCGACGATCTGCAGCACCTTGTAATGTCCGATATAGTCCGGAAGGTAGGACGCATCTTTTTCGTTGGTTTCCTTGAGCATGATGGGTACTCCGCTTGGTTAAAAGCCGCTTCCGCGCACGATCCTGTGGAAACGTATCCCCGTGAAAAGTAAAATAATTAATCCGGCGCAGAGAAGGAACAGGCCCAGCCAGTCGTCGAGTCGCCATAGTGACTGGTCGAAGAAGCTCATTTTTTTGAACAGGGAAAACACCGGTCTCGCCACGGTGAGGTGCGAAAGCGCGGTGCCGGCACCGGGCATTTCGTCGAACGGCATAAGGATGCCGGAGAAGAAAATCTGGGGTATGAATATGATCGGGAGAAAACTGATCGCCATGTTGACGTTGCGCGAAAAAACGCTGATGCTCAGCCCGAGCAGCGATCCCGCGGCACACGCCGTGCACAGCAGGGTGCCGGTGCTCAGGTTGAAACTGAAGTTGGCAAATAGGAAATGCAGGCATGCCCCGAAAACCATTGCCTGCGCGGCGCCCATGACGCAGAATACGATCATTTTGGAAATGCCATAGGCCGCTTTTGACAACCCTATCCTGAATTCCCTCTCGATAAGCGGCCACTCGCGGGCAATTTCCCGCACCGAATTCATGCCGCCGATCCAGATGACGGAAATGGAAATGCAAAAATAAAACGACAGCGGCAAAAAATTGCTGTCGTGCTTGAACACCAAGGCAAGCAGGACGGCGATGAGCGGTGCCTGCATAAACATCAGTCCGAGCGTTCTCGTGTCCCTCAACAAGACCTTTTGGTAGCGCGACACAAGAAGGAATATCTGCCTTACGAATGAAACTGTTTTCGGTTTGTACAACCGGGCGGCCGCGTAGCCGGCGCCCGACATTTTGTATGTTATATCGCTTCTCGTTCCCGCAGTCGGGGCCGCCATGGTATCAAGCTGCAGGCTTCTTGCCTTTTCGTATACGTTTGAAAGGGCAAGCGTTCCGAATCTTTCACGCATTTCATTGGGCGATCCCGAAAAAACAAGCTTTCCTTTCGACACGAAAAACAGCCTGTTGCAAAGTTCTATCTGCTCGAGCGTGTGCGTGGTGAGAAGAATGGTGTGTCCCTTGTTGCAGATGGCGCGGAACAATTCCATGAATTTGTGCGTAAGGCCGGGATCGAGGCCCGCAAGCGGCTCGTCAAGAAAAATCACCGTGGGCGAAGAAAGCAGCTCGATGCCGAAATGCACGCGCTTCGCCTCCCCGCCCGACAGGTCGGCTATCCTGCGGTTTTTAAGGCCGGACAGATCGAGCATGTCCATCACCTCGCGGATGCGCTCCCGGTGCTCGGCGGGCACGCTGTCGCGCGGAAGCCGGAGCGTGCTCTGTTCCGTAAATGTCTCAAGCACCGTGAGTTCCGGCCTGAGCAGGTTTTCCTGCGACACGAACCCGATCGCCGAATTAAACGCAGAGCAAAATTTCTTCATGGGCAGGCCGTTATAGAAAATGCTTCCGCCGGAAAGCGGGATCTGGCCCGTGAGCGCATACGCCAGCGTTGATTTTCCCGCGCCGGACGGCCCGAGGATGGCAACGAATTCGCCCGGTTCAATGGACAGCGAGATGTTGCTGATGAGCGTGTGGTTACGCCGCGAGACCGAAAGGTTGAATGCCTCCATGGTGATACGGTTGAAATCCTGCGCCTGCTGCAGTGTCCCGTTGTCAAGGAAGAACCGGTACGGGCCGATCTGGACAATATCGCCTTCGTCAAGATGGCCGGTGTGCACCGGGCCGCCGTTGACAAAGGTGCCGTTGGTGCTGCCGTGGTCTTCAATGACAAAACGCCCTCGGCCGTCGGCAGTGAAGGTGGCGTGAAAGCGCGACACGAGCGGATGAGAAAGGCATATCGCGTTGGCGGGATCGCGGCCGATGGTGACTGCAGCCGATGTTTCCTTCTGATGCGGTGTGTCCCGGGCCCGTTCAAGGTCCTTTACCGGCACCAGCGCAATGTTTTGGGCGTCGATCTGTACCTTGAATTTGCAAACGCCTGCGGCAATCATGGAACCGTCGGCAAGCGCCGCCTTCGCAACGGGCTTTCCGTCAACGCGAGTTCCGAAGGTGCTGCCGCAGTCCTCGATGGTCACGTGGCCGCCGGCAATGGTGATTACCGCATGGACCCGCGATGACCCGATGCCTTTTAACGGCACGTTGCAGGATGGGTCCCTGCCGAGGGTGATTCTGCCCGTGGTTTTCGGGTAGACATACGAAGGGGTTGCAAGTGTTTCGGCCATGGGGCTGTTTACAGGGAGGATATTTCTTTTTTGACAATTTCCGTGATTTCGGATTTCGTTTTTTCGATGTCGTCGTTGATGACGATATATTCGTATTTCCCTTCTTTTTTCGCGAATTCAATTTCTTTGATGGCGTTTTCGATCCTGACGGTTATCGTTTTCTCGGAATCGGTTTTACGGTCCACGAGCCGTTGCCGCAGGACCTTCATGGAGGGCGGAATAATGAAAATGCCGACGGCATGGGGATAAAGAACGTCAAACTTCTTTTTTCCGACCACATCAATATCCATGACGATATTCTTCCCGGACAAAACGGTCTCATCGATAAATTTTCTCGGGGTGCCGTAATAGTGGCCGTGCACAACGGCCCATTCGGCAAATTCTCCTTTTGAAATCCCCTGTTTGAATTCGGCCTCGCTGAGGAAAAAATAATGGACCCCGTTTTTCTCGCCATTTCGCGGGGCCCGTGTCGTCGCGGAAATTGAATACACCAAGTTGGGAATTGTTTCTCTAAGATAATTGATAAGAGTGGTCTTCCCCGCGCCAGATGCTGCGGAAAAGACGAAGATTTTTCCACTTTTTTTGGAAATGTTGGACTTTCCAAAGCTAGTCATCATAAAATGATAATAATTCTTTTTAATGGACCGCGAAATATGAAACTCATAAAATTAAATAAAAAATATCAGAGGATCCCGGTGCGTTACCGCCTTTAATATAAAACCAGGACAAACAGCATGAGGTTTTTCTTTCTTGGATTCGGTGTTTTTTAATCACTGAATTTTATCGGATACTATTTTATTCCCATCCGATGAAAAACATGCCCTTCTTCCCTTCTTTTCTTCAGCCATTGGTTTTGGTACTTTTTTTATCAGGCTGTTTTTCATTATATGCACAGAAGGATTCCGCCTCAACAGGTCCCCAGGATACGCTGCCTGTAAAAAAGAAAATCACCCTTTGGGATAGCACCGTTAGCGTGGACAAAATGGTGGTCACCGGCACCCGCACTCGAAGGTCGATAAAGGACAACCCCGCAAATGTCACGGTGATCACGCGGGAACAGATAGAATCTTCCCCTGCCAAAAACGTTGGGGATTTGCTGCCGTACGAGCCGGGCATCATTGTGAAGCGGCCGGTGGGCATCGGTGAAGGAGTGCCCACCGACATCTGCATGCGGGGAGTTCCGGGCGCTACCGCGGCATCCAGAACACTCATCCTCATCGATGGCATACCGACAAACGCTGCTGGAACACCGTTTCTGATAATGAACGAAGTCCCCATGGACGCCATTGACCGGGTGGAAATCGTGCGCGGGCCTTATTCAAATCTGTACGGTGCAAACGCGTTCGGCGGCGTGGTCAACATCATCACAAAAAATCCCGGTCAGGGCATTCACGGCGGAGTAGACGGCGCCGGGTATTTAAATTATTATGACCTCGGCGGCAACCTTAACGGCGGCATTGGCCGGTTTTCTTTCCTGGCCGATGCCGCGACACGCGGCATCGTTAATTACTATCTCAGCGATTCAATATTTCATCATTACGGCAATTTAAGCAGAATGAGCAATGCCGACAATTACGGATACTACGAAAAAAGATTCTTCGGCAAATTCAATTATGCTTTCTCCGGCAATGCAACGCTGACCTTGAATGCCCGGTACTTTGACAGTAATCTTGGATTCGGCGAATCCGAATACGGACATCCGCCCGCGCCCATCACCACGCAAGGGCAGAAATATTTGATCGGACCCAGCCTCAAAATCAACCTTACCCCTGCGATAGACCTCAAAGTCGGCGGCTATTTCCGGCACCTGACGGGAAAATTCTACGACTGGGGAGTTGATACCATAAGAGGTATCGTTACAGTAAAAGATACCAGCACCGGCCTTTTTGACACTTTAAAACATGATACCGTCGGCACGGTCTGGACTTCATCATCAAATGATTGGCAGGTCGAGGCGCAATCTTCGTTCAAGTTCGGCAATGATAACACCCTTACCGCCGGTTTTGACCTGCTCGACAACTCCATTGATTTCGGACCGAGGGTATCCACAAAAACAGGCGAACTGCTGCTCAATGCATTCGGCGCAAATAAAGCGATGCTTAATGGCGGGTTATATGTGCAGGATGAACAGAAACTTTGGAAACAGCTCATCGCAATCGCGGGATTAAGGGTTGATTATAATTCCATTTTCGGATTTGTTCCTTGTCCCCGGGTAGGATTTGTTTACACGCCGATTAACCTGCTGCGCCTCAGAATCTCGGCAGGAAGGGCATTTCGCGCACCGTCTCTCGGCGAACTGTACATGCCCGACATGCCGGTAAGTTCAAGCGCCACCATTGTTTCGAACCCGGACCTTAAGCCCGAATATATCTGGTCCGTTGACGGCGGACCGGAAATGGACATCGGCAAATTGCTGACCCTGCGGATTTCACCATTTTACAATTCGATGGACCAATTGATCACCCAGAAAATCATCAACGAATATTATCAAGATATCTTGATGAATGAGACGAAACTCAGTCATAGAAACATACAAAAGGCCTGGTCCGCCGGTCTTGAAAATGCCCTTGAAGTGCATCTGGCGAATTGGGGCACATTATTCTTCAATTACACGTACACTAAGTCGGAAGATGAGGAATTGAAAAGCAGGCTGGAATACATTCCCGACCATAATTTCAACACGGGCATATATTTCAAAAAAGCTTTCGGGCCTGTCACCCTGAGCGGCTCAATTTTGGAAAACTATGTTGGTACACGATATTATGTCGCTTGGCAGGTGGACTCGACTACCATTAAATACCTTCCGCCGACTCCTTCGGATTTCATTCCGCCCGTTGATTCACTTGCCTCCTATTTTCGCACCGATGCGGCATTGAAAATATCTTACAATGACTTTGTCTGGATCGGAATTGACGGCATGAACATTTTCGGCGCGACCATAGAAGAAACAGTCGGCACCTTTTCACCGAAAAGGTTCATTTCCGTGCGCGCGGGAATCAAATTTTAGTCTAACGGTTTTATTCCTTTATGAACGTTCCCGGCGGGAGCGGAAAGCCCTGCGGAATGATGCCGGGCGGCATGTATTTTACAAAATCCCCGAGAGGAATTATCCACTGTATTTGGTTGGACGCGGATGGTGAAATGTTCACGCGAATTCCCGCCGTGTCAATGCCGCAATCTATGGAATCCAACGTATTGGTGGTGAGGTTGATCTGGTGACAGTTCTTCCTGTTCATCCAGACCGTGTCCGCGTTTGTCGCGCTGTCGGTGACGACCCGCCATGTGCCCGTTTCCCGGTGCATGGTATCGGTATGATTTATGTTCACGTTAATGCCGTACATGAGGCTGCTGTCGAAATGCATGACGATGTAAAACGTCGTGTCGAGGTTATAGGGCATGGAAAATGACCAAGTGCCGATCACTTGCGAGTCATTTTTTGGAATAGGGTTATTCACTTTGTCATTGCCGCATTGCAGAAGAAGAACAGCCGCGATAAAAACAAAAATTATTTTTTCCATATGATTGCTCTCCATGCGCTTAAACAATCATTCGATCATGTTAATGCGTGTGGCTGCAAACGCCTCATATGCTTAGTAAATATACCCTAAATAGACAATTATTTCATAAATTGTTTATCTGACAATTCAGTCAAAGGCTTTTACAATGCACATTGTTTCAAAAATACTTATGATTAAATCCTATTTGTAAAGCCTGTAAAAAGGTAAGTCGCATTACAATGGCTTTTTCTCTTCTCCACCCTGAAAATATCACCGCGGTCGTGGCAATACCACCTATTTGTGATTTCTATTTTACCCCGCACAGATTTTCATCCCTTGGCGCTAAAATAGTCTGTAACATTCTTTTGGAAAAAGGAATCAAGGTGGATTTTTTTAATTTCCCAATCATGGAAGAAAAGACCAAAGTCATTGATATGCCTTCAGAACTGTCTTATTTAAAAAAAAATATCATACCAAATGAAACCGGAAAATTGTCATATTTCACAAAATATCAGCGATTTGGACCTTCCCCGGAAGAATGTGCAACCATTATTTTTTCTTTAAAACCATCCATTTGTTTTCTCAGTTGTTTTGCCTATTCCTACGCTAAAGAACTCATTGATTTGGCAACAGATATCAAGAAATTACAACCGAATATTCTCGTTGTTGCCGGAGGTGCCGGCGTCAGCGCATATCCCCATTTCTTTATCAGGAATAAACACATAGACTTTGTTATGACAGGAGAAGCAGAAGTAAGCTTAGCCACATTTATCAATTCGCTTCTCAGCACCGATCATGATTTTGAACTGGTCCCGAATTTGTTCTGGAAGAAAAACACCTTTATCATTGAAAATCATGTCAAGTCATTCGCAGCGTCAAAAGAAATACAGCCTGTTATTGCTAAAGTTTTTGAAACCCCGAACAGGGTCTATTTTTCTACCAGTTTTAGCAGGGGTTGTCCAAAAGGATGCAGGTTCTGCTCAAACTTTTTAACGCATGGCAAAATTTTTCGGACAATTCCTTTAGATAAGGTCTTCCAGAACATTGATACGTTTTTGATCGATGAAAAAACTCAAAAAAAGGCCATTTTCTTCAATTTTGAGGATGATAACCTTCTTTTGGCGCCTGAATATTTTTTAAATATAATGCAGGTAATTCGCGGAAAATACCCCGGAATCCGGTTCCTGGCTGAAAATGGCATTGATTATAACTTACTTTCTCATGACTTAGCCGAAAGATTGATCAAGGCTGGAATGTCGGGTTTCAACTTTACCCTGGTTTCACTGAAATATGAGATTTTAAAATACCAAAACAGAGGTTCATCCCTCTCACATTTTAAATCAATACTCAATCATGTAAATGACCTTGGAATTCCTGTCCTTTCTTATTTCATTTGCGGCTTGAAAGGTGATAGCAAACAAGATGTGGTGAAAGTACTCTCTTATTTAAGAAATCTTCCGACAACAGTTGGAATATCAATGTTTTATGGTATTCCAAATCTCCCGGATTTTAGCGAAATGACTTTATTCGATAATCTTGTCCCATGTATCAGCAATGGTTCTTCAGCATATCCGTGGAGCGATACTTTGTCAACTACTGAGCTCGTAACAGCTTTTAGAATAAGCAGATACGTAAATCTTCTCAAATCTTCAAGCAAAACGAAATTGGATTTTCAATTAATTGGAAAAATTGAAAAGGAGAAAAAATTATTTACTTTAATGAAAGAAAAAAAAGAAATAAAAATAGCTGAGGTGCCGGAATATGATAAAGAAATGGTGAGCCTGTTTTTAAAAGAGTAGTTCTTGACCTTGTCACGCCTTGAAAATGAAATACACCGCCCCCAACAAACACAAACCGGCCCAAAGGAAATTGAGCTTAACAGGCTGACGCATATAAAGAACTGCAAACGGCACGAATACCGAGAGCGTTATCACCTCTTGAAGAATCTTCAGCTGGCCCAAGTTAAGCGCTGAATATCCGATCCTGTTTGCAGGCACCTGTATCATATATTCAAAAAAAGCGATGGTCCAGCTTATAATGGCCGCGATGTACCATTTCCTGTCTAACAGGTTCCGGAGATGCGCGTACCATGCAAACGTCATAAACACGTTTGAAAGAATCAACAGGGCCGTTGTTTTAAGAACTACAGGCATAGTAAAAATTCTCCTTTGGAAAAAGGCATTTAAAATAATTGAACCGGAAGAAAAAAGAAAGTTGCTGGATAAAATCTATGCGAGGATGGAAACGGGAACCGGCAGAACTTTGTTCTTAAAGGCAAGTTTGAAATAATTACCTTTTTCATCAGTATCAAGCCAGATACGGCCCTGATGGGCATTCATCACCATTTTGCAGAAGAAAAGGCCAAGCCCTTTGGAATATTGGGAACCTTTGCTTTCGAGGCGCGAGTATTTATCAAATATGGTAATCTTTTCTTCGTCGGGTATTGGATTCCCTGAATTGAAGAAGCACAGAACATTCTCATCATTCCGGATTTCAAGAGTCAGCACAACAGTGCCGGCCCGCGGAACGTACTTTGCCGCATTGCTGAAAAGGTTCTGCATTATCCGTTCCACAAGGTAATAGTCCGCCTCTATGGTAAACGAACCCTTTGTGTTGTCCACTAAATCCACGGAAATATTCTTTTCTTCAAACATGACGTTCTGACGCAGTAAATCCGCGATATCAAACAAAACGTCCTTGGTAAGGATTTCCTTTTTGATGCGGAGCTTGCCCTCTTCCATCTTTCCGATATCAAGCAGGTTTGATGCAAGGCTGACAATGCTCGAGCAGCAATCGCCCACGATCCGCGCCGTTTTAAGCACTTTTGGATCTTCCGGATATTGTTTGGCAAGCAACGTGGAGTTACCCTCGATTCCGGCCGCAAAATTCTTAATATCGTGCACGATCGTGCCCGCAAAAAGCCCTCGCATGCGCTCGGCGTCCACCAGTTTTACGTTATTTTCCGCGAGCTGCTTGTTTTTTTCCTGAATGTCGTTTGTCTGTTCCTTCACCTTCTTTTCCAGGTTCCTGTTGAGGCGTTTGAATTCCTCCATGAGATAAGCGTTTTGAAGGAGGATGTCGGCCTGCGCGGACAGGATCTGCGCCGTTTTTTTCGCGCTTTCCGAGAAAAGGCCGCTTACCATGTCGTTGCCGAGGTAAACGCAGCCTTGGTATTTGTCGCCATGGCACAACGGCACGCAAAGGACCGAACGGACCCTGTCGGTATCGCCTTTATCAAGATCTTCTTTTGGAGCATTTTTAACAAGGACGATTGCTTTCTGCTTTTTTGTTTCCTCAACTACTTTATCCATAAAACGGATGTCTGAAGGTTTTATCATCGTGCCGTCAAAATTCATGGCAAGCGATTTACCGGTGAAATCATTCTCGCTGTTCCCGTCTAAAAACACGCATCCGTACTGCGCGCCCGTCGCCTTGATCATCGCGGACAGAACCTGCTTGAGCAGGACATCAATGTCATCAATCTTCCTTATTGATGCGCTTACCTCATAAAGTGTATCAAGCCGTACCTGGCTTATTTCCGAGGCCGATTCGGATAATTGGATTTCCTGGGGAGCCGCGTGAGGCCTATGTTCAAAAATAACGATGTCCGCTTTGTCTTTAAGCCGGTCGGTCTCCAGTACCGCGCCGCATTGATGAAAAAGCTTATAAGCGGCGTTGAACTGGTCACGGGCCTGACCGGGCAGGTTGCAATCCTCAAGAAACAAGCCATAATCGCGCAGCGACTTGGCTTCCTCGTACCGCATGTCGAGAACGTGGTGTCTCTTGATGGCCTTCTTAAAAAGATAATTGGCAATGCGGCGGCGGCCTTTAAAGGCGCTGTACCAGGCAAGGCAGCGGAGGGCGGCGCCCATGTGTGGCGGATAAACAATACCCTGGAAAAAGGCTTTTCTGCAATTGATAATGAGTTCTTTAAGGAGTTTTTTTTCTGAAAGATCCAGTTGCTTGGCTAATTCGTTGTTTAGCCTGTTTCGCAATTCGATAGTAAGTATTTCGCAATGGGTAGAAAAAGCGAAGGCTACATATTCCTGGTTAAGATTTTTTTCTTTAATGGTTGTGGCAATATTGGTGCTGATTTTGTAAGATTCTCTTAGTTGATTTCGCAAGATTCCTGTTTTTAAAAGATATCCACTAATGATTGTCTGAACAAGAGAATCGTGAATTTTAGTTCTTTCATTTTCAATATTTAAAATATCATCTTCATTCTTGACATTTTGTAACTCATAGAGAAATACTTTAGTACTCCTAGCATTCAAGAAACCTCTCAAATCACCACATTCTTGACATAGTTCAATTTCCTTTTCAAATAACTCAATACTTTCTTTTAACATTCCTTTTTTTTCTTGAATCCAGCCCATATTTTCTATTGGGACAATTTGACCCCAGAAATCTCCAGCGGAACGGTATTTTTCAATGGAACTGTACAGCATTTTTATGGCGTTTTTCCATTTGCCCCAATACGCATAAATGATTCCACAAAAACATTCTGCAGTAGCAAACAGGTCTTTGCGATTTATCTTTCCAAGTATTTTAATTGATTTATCAAAATAAATTAATGATCTGTTCTTCATTAGTGAAACATAGGCGCCAACAATATGAAAAATGTAGGTTTCTGCTTTTTCGTAACAATCCGGCAATCTGTCTGCAAGGTTCATTGCTTTAAGATGTATATACATTGCCAGAACCATGTCTTTAAAAAATAACGAGTAAGATAATTTATTAGATATTGTCAAGGTAAGCCTAATATTTTCGGTAATGTTTTTGGGAATTAAATGCTTTAAACCAATTGAATAAATAAATTGTATTATTGCTTGCAATAAAAGTAAAATGCTGGCCAGAGCCTTACTTTGTGGCAACTTAGCATTCATCTGTTTTAAAGTATCAGTGAAAAATTTTATAGAGCTATCAAACTCCCCCATGTTATGATAAATCGACCCAACTCTATATTTTATTTCCAGTTGTTGGTACTTCTCAAGCGCCTCGGGTTTTTCCAGCAATTTCAAAAACGTATTCAGCGCCTGCTGGTTCCTTCCGGTCATCATGAGCACGTTTCCGAACTCCATCTGTACTTTGATCAAGTCCACGGGAACAGGCAGGCCAAGAGCCGGACATTGCGACGCCATGATGGAAGTGTTCATGAAATAACGCGTGGCAATGTCGAACGTGATTTTTTCAGATGCGTATCGAGCAGCTTCGTAGCAGACCTTTATGGCTTTTGCCAGGTTTTTGCTCTTCAGATAATATTCCGCCGCGTTGAATATTAATTCCTTATTCAAGGCTAATTTTTCTTCATAAACAACCGCTATTTTTTCATTAAGCGTAAAAGCATCATTCTTTGGCAGGCGCAGAACTATGGATTCCTGGACTTTATCATGCCTGAAGTAAAAGTGATTTTCGGATTTCCTTATTATAAATCCCAGATTTTCGAGCTTGCGGAGAATACGGCTCACTTCCTTTATTTCAAAACCACCGATTTTTTCTACAATGTCTGTTTCGATTTTTCCCTGAATAAGCGACGCAAGCATGAGATACCGTTTTTCGTTCTCATTCAATATTTCCAATCTGGAAAGCACGAGAGAGACGGGGTCGAATTTTTCCGGCAGCGATTTAATGTCCGGTTTGCTGTAAACCCATCCCGAAGAAGAAGGTTTGAGAATGGAAGCATTCACCAGATACTGCACTGCTTCTGAAACCGTGAATGGATTGCCGTCCGTTTTAGCGCACAGCACATCAATAAGGCCGCCCGCGTCCTGAATATCGCCTATTCGGGACGAAACAAGCTCTTTGATGTCCGCACGGGAAAACGGCCTGACGTGAAGCAGCTTTCTTATCCCGATTTTCCTGAGGTCCGCGCCGTATGCGAAAACGTCGGTGTCAGATTTTTCCGTCCTGAACGAAATCACGAGCATGCATGAGGGCTGCATGCCGAGAAATTTTTTAAGCACTTGAAATGAAATCTGGTCTATCCATTGGAAATCATCAACGAATACGATTGATTGCTTAAAAAGGCCGATCGCGGCGAAAAGCAATGAAAGGACATGGATGATGCGCTCCGCTTCTTTTTCCTTTTCTACCTTGTCTATCTCCCCCACTTTTTCAAAATGTCCGTGAAGCTCCGGGATTATCGAGCATATAACGCCCGAATAGTCGGTAAGATATTTCTGCAGCGTTTCCTTGAACAGGTTTTTTTCATTGGGACTGCATAGCGCGATTTTCGAAAGCAGTTGAAGAATGAGATGGCGGACAACGGAATAAGGCTGGGTCGAGCTGAACTTGTTGCATTTCGAGGAAAGAAACATTGTTCTTTCTTCATTTACCTTTACACTGAACCGGCCGACTATCTCGGTCTTGCCCACGCCCGACTTTCCGAAAATCAGGAATGAGGAACCATTTCCCGACTCCAATTGTTCCAGCCCCCGGTTAAGAGCCTCGATTTCGGCATCGCGGCCGACAAATATTTTTGAGCGGCCGGCAGCTATTATGGCGTCTCTTTCGCCGGGGACAAAGGTGGTTTTTCCTTCTTCCTTAATGCTGAGAATTGCCTGTTCTATATCGTGTTTGAACCCGCTTGCGGTCTGATAACGGTCATCCGGAGAGGGTTTTAAGGATTTCAGAAGAATAGTGTTAAGATAGCCGGGAATATTTTTGACGGGTTTGACTTCGGTCTTAAGGGTAAATTTAAGAAGTTCTTCAAGAGAATCTTTGTAATCGGGAAACGGCAGACTCCCCGAGATCATCCTGTAGAGCATAATTCCGACGCAGAAAAGGTCTGACCTGGGATCAATTTTGAAATCCGTAAACCCCATTTGCTCGGGCGAAAGATACGGCATGGTGCCCACTATCCTGTTTTCCGGCACCTTTCGCGCCTCTTCTTCGAACATGGAAAGACCGAAATCAAGGAGTTCCAGGCCCCGCTCTTCATTGATGTAAATGTTGTTAGGGTTCAGGTCGCAATGGATAATGCCCCGCGCATGCACATATTCAAGCGCGTCCAGGACATGTTGGACGTACAACAAGGCTTCATCGGGAGCAATTGCACCCTTGGCTTCGAAGATTTTTGCAAGGGTGGTTCCGCGGCGGTAGGGATACAGGATCGAATAGCTGATTTCGTCGGCAAATGTGAGTACCGGCTTGGCAATGTTCGGGTGGTCGAGCGAAGAAACCGTGTCCACTTCTTTTCTGAAACGTATTTTCCTTTGAATGGCCTCACCCGAGACGCCTTTTTGCTCCTTTAGCGATTTAAGCAGGAAACGCTCCCCTGTTTCCTTTTTTTTCACCAGAAACACGTCGCTGTCATGGCTGGAGGAAACAAGATTGATGGTGTCGAATTTTTGCTGAAGGGCTTCCATACTCGCTTAAAGGATAAATTAATTGAAGGGAAAACTACACAAGAACCGATCAGAATAGGTAAGTTAAATTCTATTATTGAAAAGGCTTTTCTGTCAAGAAGAAAAAGGATGGGGATCAGGCTCAGTTTGGACGAAACAGAAAAATATCACGGACGGACTTATCTTACGGAAAGACAGCCTCTATTTGTCGCCCCAGATCAGACCTTCTCCTGAAATACTTTTTTTAACGCCTTCATAAGCGCCGATGTAGGCTTGAAATCTTCCAGGTTCTTAATGTCCTGAATGAATTTTACAGTTCGCGGTTTAAGAGGCAGCATCTCCTCTTTATCATAGTTAATTTCAATTATGGAGGATGATTTTTCATTTTCATAATATGTTATTGCTTCTTTAAACGAGGAACGGATAGAAGCAACATCTATCGCCTTGAAATAGTGTATGCCAAATGATTCGGAAAATAGCCTAAGATCTGGCATGAAAAACGATGTACAATAACCAAGGTCGCCATAAATTAGCTTTTGCGCCCACTCCACAACATTATAACGATTCTCTACAAAAATGACCCAAATAACCGGTAACGCATATTGCCGGGCGGTTGCGATTTCCATGCCATGCATCAGGAATGCCCCATCGCCGGAAATCGAGAACACCATTTTTGAAGGAAATGCCTTTTTTCCGCCAAGGCATCCAGCAATGGCTTGTCCCAGGGTATAATTGCTCATGGTTATGGAATATGCATTCTTACGGGTCTTCAGGTTTCGTAATGAGAAATAGCCATTCGCCCCAATATCGCAAAACACCATTGAGTTCAACGGCAAAATTTCGGAGATCTCTTTGAAGACTCGTTGGGGCCGCAATGGTGTCGCGGAATCATTCATTTCGGCTATACTTGCCTTATTATCCAGAGCAATCTTTTCTTTCACATCTTCGCCAAAATATTTCTTTGTAACAACCTTTCCCATTTCGACGGTGATTCTTGAGAGAATTTCCCCCAGGTCGCCGGTTGTCGCGAGAAAGACGGGGTAGTTGCGTGCGATGTCGTAGCCGTCGATATCGACTTGAATCAATTTTTTCCCGGAAAATAAATCCGGATCGAATTTTAACGTGGCAAACTCGCCGAAATCCTCTCCTATCGCGACTATTGTGTCGCTTTCCTTGACCAGCACCTCTGCGCTTCTGTGACCGTACAAATCCAATACCCCGCCGAAAAAGGGAGAAAACTCGTCAACAAGGCCTTTGGCGCTCGCGGTAACAATAACCGGAATGCCAAATGTTTCAAAAAGCTCTTGAACCTTGTCGGATACGTCCGGGCACCAGCATCTTTGACCTATAAGAAGAAGTGGTTTCGTAGAGTTCTTGAGCTCCTCGACTATCTTGAAAATTTGTTTTGTTTCCGCCCTCACACTTTCTGTGCAACGGTATTCTTTCATAGAAATAGAAGAGAAGTCTATCTGTTTCTCAAAATGGTCCGTTGGAACCAGTAGATGAACCGGGCCTTTTCGCCCGTATGAAGAACACCTGCATAAGTCACGTATGTGGAAAGGTATGTTCTCGGGATCTATGGCGGTAATCGTCTTTTTAGTAACCTCTTTCATTATGCTGGAAATTGAATAGGTGTTTCCAATTCCGGAATCTTCCTGGAAAGAATTTCGGCCCCATAAGTATGTCGGGACTATCGGGGTAAGCACAAAGCATGGGATATTTGCCTTGTGCATCTCGGCTATTCCGGCAAGCAGATTCATTGCGCCGGGACCCGCTGTACCAAGAATTAAGGCAGGCTTTTGCGCAAACTTTGCGTAGTTTAACGCCATAAGACTCGCCGCGCCTTCATGCTTGACAGAAATGAATTCTATTCTTGAGCCTCTTAAAGCATTGAAGAACGCAAGATAATGTGAACCGGTTATTCCAAAAGCACACTCCACGCCTTCTTCTTCTAAACACTTAACAATGGCTTGCGCGACAGTTATTTTCATGCATGCTCTCCATCATGTTTTTTATTTACTTTTAATATAATTATTCCCAGGGAAAATCCACTATGCGAATTGGACTTATATCTCCCAAAGGAAATTTCAGCAGCAATGACCCAGAATTTAGAAAATTCTGGGACGACTCACCTTATACAATAACATACCGTCAAAATTGGTCCGGCCTAGGGACAGGTTTATTGATAGTTGCCGCATTGACGCCACCTGAATATGATGTGAAACTTATCGACGAAAATATTGAACCAATAAATTTTTCCGATAAATATGATCTTGTCGGAATCACTGCAATGACCCAGCAAGCAACCAGGGCATACCAGATTGCGGATGAATTTAGGAAAAGAAATATACCAGTCACTATTGGAGGAATTCATGCTACGATTTTGCCGGAAGAAGCTAAAGAACATTGTGATAGTGTTGTAATCGGTGAATCTGAAAACACTTGGCCGATATTGTTAACGGATTTGGGAAGAAATACATTATTACCCTTTTATAGGGCAGATAAGGCAGTAAACCTTAAAGATTCACCATTACCAAGATATGATCTGTTAAAAAAACATTTCTATTCGATTGTCTGGCTTCAAACCACACGCGGATGTCCGCACGATTGTGATTTTTGCGCTGCATCAAAGATTTTTGGTGCAAAATACAGATTTAAAGATATAAGTCAGTTAAAGCAAGAAATAGAATTGATCCGAAAAGAACTGGGGGATATTCTGATTGGTATTGCTGATGACAATATTGCCGTAAATAAAAACTACCTTACCCTATTGCTAGATTATTTCAAACAATCTGGCATTAGATGGTTAGGCCAATCTGACATTTCCATTGCCCAGGATAACGAAATGTTAAGAATGGTTCGAAAAAGTAATTGCAAATTTCTTTTATTGGGGCTTGAAAGTATATCAGCAAAAAACTTAAAAGCAATTAATAATAACTCCTGGAAATATGACAGATTATCTAATTATTCGACATATACACGAAGAATTCAGGAAACCGGCATTGGTGTAATGGGTTCTTTTATTTTCGGCTTCGACCATGATGATATTACTATTTTTAAAAAAACCGCCGAATTTGTCTTAGAAAACAATCTTTATTATGGGAATTTCAGCATCCTTACCCCCTATCCAGGTACAAGATTAAGGGAGAGATTATTAAAAGAAAACAGATTATTAACTACTCCTTGGGAAAAATATACCCTTTGGGATGTGAATTTTATTCCTAAAAAAATGAGCGCCTCGGAATTACAATCAGGATTGTTTGATGCGTATAAAATGATAAATACGAGAGAAGCCTTTGAAAAAAGAGCAACTTATTTTAAAAATATTTTTAAAAAACAAATCAATATTTTATAAAAATTATTTATACGAATTTAATTTTCTGCGGTAGCTTATATTTGGAAATATATTCCTCACACCAAGTTTGATACTTTTTTTTATCATTCTCATTCTTATTATTAAGTTCAACATTTACACGTAGAATATTATATAGCAATTCATCTGGTTCACACTCAACGGTTGCCTTGATAACATTCCCAGGTATCTTCAGTAGTCGTTCCAATTCGGCAGGATATACTTTATTTCCGCCCAAATTATACATTCGTTTTTTGCACTCAATGAAATAGAGATACCCTTCCTCATCCATTTTACCTATGTCTCCTGAATGGAGCCATCCATTTTTTAAAATCAAATGCGTAGCTTTCGGATTATTATAATATCCTTTCATTACATTCATACCTTTAATACATATCTCTCCGACTTGTCCGATGGGCAGGACTTGGTCCCTCAGATCAAAAATCCTCACTTCGCAACAAGGCAAAGCGCGTCCTACCGAACCTTGCTTTACTTTGTCTCCAGGATAATGAAATGTACAGATTGGCGATGCTTCCGTAAGACCATAGCCTATTTGTATTTCAATATTGAAGTTGCTTTTAAATAGATTGAATATTTTATCGGAAAGCGGCACGCCGCCACAGACACAACTTCTTAATGTAGTTGGGAAGCCTTTAGTTTTATAAAATTTCCCCAGAGGATAAAAAATGGCGGGAATGCTGTAAATGTGCGACACGCTCAGCTTATTTATCTGATCGGCAATTATTTTTATTTTCAGGAATTCTTCTAGCTCAACTATAAATATGGAAGTTTTTGAGAGACTTGGGATAAAAATGCCTGTTTGCAAAGCAAATAAATGGCAATAAGATATCAATGCGCAAGATATTGCACCAGTTGTGACTTTATTAGCCAACATACCTGCCTTTGCATTGGCAAACAAGCTCTCATTTGTCAGCATCGCCGCCTTTGCGAACCCGTCGGATGCGTTCGTATACAGCATCAGGCACACGTCTTCCAGCCCTTCCAGTCGTTTTTCCTCCAACCTGCAGTCCCTGAATTCGAATTCTTTTTCAAAATCAAACGCGTCGGTCGTTTTATCAATGCGAATGAGGGCGCCCGGGACGGTATCGGCCATCATTTCGACAAGCTCCAGTCTGCCTATGGCAGGGTCCACCAGCACGCAGATGCGCCCGGACTTGATGATGCCGAACAGCGCATAAACCATCTTGATGTGGTTAGGGGCGAAAAGATAGACAAAAGGAGAGTTTGAAACGGAACGCTTATTAAGTCGGTCGGACACGGCGTCAATGCTTCGACTTACCGTGTCGGGCGTGTAGGTTTTGTCCCTGAAATAGATGTTGCCGAAATTGAGTCTGTCGGTGAGAAGCGGCATCAGCAAGTGTTCCGGTTCAAGAGCGCACCAATGTTAGTTTGACTCAGGCGGGCGTTATTTTGAAACGGCCCCGGCCTTTTCGATTTCGCCATCCAGCACTGCAAGAAAATCGTTGAACGTTTTTGCCTCCATTGCGGAAATCGGAAGCTCGATGTTGAATTCCGTTTCGAGTCTTGCCAACACCGCCACAAATTGCATGGAGTCGAGATTCACCTGCTCCCGCAGGTTTTTTTCAGGATCAATGGTGGCGGGATCGACATTTACCGCGCTCCGGATGGCATTGTAGATTCTTTTTTTTAAAGCTTCGGTCATCTCCTCTTCCCCCCGGAATAAAGTTGATTTGCACTATGCTTGTTTTTATTATTGTTGATTCACCGGCCTGAAACTTTTGCATCAAAGGTTTTGGATTTCTTTCTATTATGCAACGGTTGCGGGAATATTGCAAGGTCTTTGTTCTTTATTGAGTTCCATCAAACATTTCTTGTATCGGTTTAAATCCTCATCCGTATAAACATGCTTTCCGGCAGAAAAAGAAATGCCTAAATTCTGAAATGCATCCAGCTTTTTGAGAAATAAATTTATTTTTTCCGAAGTGATGTTTCCCCTGCCCCAGGAGCATGGCAGCGAATCATCAAGTGCAATCAATATGCCCTCCACCTGGCACCCGTAAAACGTATCCGGGGCGGCAAGCCCGATGTCGAACCCGGGGTCCAGATTGAACGGCAGAGATACAATTCCGCCGTGATAAATAAAAACATCTTTCCGCAACGGCTCAGTCACCTTCACATTTTGCGGGGCTGAAGCGTCGCAGATAATGGTGCCCGGCCTGAAATCGTCCTGTACATATATTGGGACATAGGCGCTTGTCACAAAAATGACTATATCGGACCATTGCACCGCCTTGTTGTTATCGGTTGATATTTCAACCTCGCAAGTCATCAGGTCTTTCCGGCTTTGCAGCAGGGTCTCTAATGATCCCGTACTGCGCGCGGTAAGGATCATCTTCTTCACTCTGTTGCCAAAATAAGAAACACATCCGCTGCCGATATCACCGGATGCACCAACAATACCCAGGGTTATCTTACCTAAATCGACGCCGAATTCAGCGGCTGCCTTCTCCACGGAGCGCACAATGACCGCGGCGGTAAGGGAATTGCCGGAAGTGAGCTTTATCTCGTGTTTTTGGGCGAAATCCTTTTCCTGCCCCTGCAGCACAATCGAGGTGAAAGCGCCCAAAGCGGCCACACTGCATCCGCTTTGTGAAGCGATGGAAAGGGCCATGTCGATCTTTTCAACCACTTTTCGGAGACGAATGTCTTTCATGTCGGGCAAAAACGGGACCATGATGAGATGCGCGTCGAAAAAGTCTTTGCCGTCGAAAGTCAGGCCGCGCCATTCGGTCACCTTGTATGAGGGCGCCCATTCGAAAAGTTTGATCAGAAGTTTGTCGCTGTAGGTCTTATTGGGCTTGAGATGGCGTATGTAGGCACGGTAAAGATCCATGTCGGCTGGATGGCCTATGAAGGCAACTGAGCCCTTGTAATGCGGGTCCACGGCTGAATCCTTTTCACGGAGCATGTCGCTATTGCTGCAGACCAAAGCCCTACTCTTTGATTCTTTTTAACAGAGCCGCATATTCGGTTTCGCCGAGCGCGTTGGTGAATTGGATGCGCACGGTTCTTGATGCGATATCATGGTGCATTTCCCGCGCAGTCAGTTTTATGCCGGCCAGATCGAACGGTTCGTCATGCCACTCAAAATGATCGTCGTATTTAAAGAGCATGCCTTTGGGAGAAATGTTGATGAGAAAGATCGGCAACGCACGGCCACCTGACACGATCGAAACATGTTTCTCGACCAACTGGCGTTCCCAGGTTCTCGTCGAGGTCGTGGTGAGCAGTTTCACCATTTCCTCGATTTGCTGCACACTGACGGCTTTTTTAAAAATGATCCGCGAGTTTTTGTGCTTGAGATCGTTGAACAGCGACTCCGCTTCGATGACCATGTTCCCTATCTTGACCGTCACGTTGGCGGCGTCGAACTCGCCGTCGTAGTAAAACATCATGCCCATCTGTGAAATGTTCACCACATAGGCGCGGATGTCTTTCCCGTTGAGGTTGATGTTGTTGTATCTGCCAACGTTGAAACGCCGGAATTTCCTGTCGTCGGCCTGCGTTCTTGTCAATTCCTCCTTTATCGCATGGATCATGGAATCGATGTTGGTCTTCATTTTTTCCTTGAGGATATGCCCGAGCACCTCCTCGATGACGGGAATGCCGAGGTTGTAATCGATGGAGAAGTAGATTTTTATCCCCTCGTTCTGAAAATCCTCGACCTTCCATTTGCCGTTGATGTTCTCAAAATCGCCGTCAATGGACTCGAACCGGAGTTCGTAATTGTCAACGTCGTAATAGTCGCGTTCCACCCATTTGAGGGGTGCCTCCTCTACGGTCACGAACCATTCGGATTTTCCCTCGGTGGCGGATTTTTCAATGATATTAACGCGGTCGACGTTTTCCATGATGTTCTCGTACCGTGAATAATCGGAAATGATGGTCCACGCAAATTCCTTTCTCACTTTGCCTTTCAGGATCGCCTCTGTCGAAACGCGTTCGTAACCCATCTCAATTGTCCCCGATGTTTTTTATTGTGTAAATAAACGTCGTCTGCGGCACGCTCTTGTCCGATTCCACGCGGATTTTTCCACCCATGGCCTCAACCGCCATTTTGCAGAAGGTAAGTCCCAGGCCGAAATTCCTGACGCCGGCAGACTGTTTTACCAATTGAACGCTGGAAAACTTATCGAATATCATGTTTCTCTGGTCCTCTTCAATGTACGAGCCTGAATTGCTCACGCTTGTCTGCACAGCGCCGTCCGCACATTCCTGATAGGACACGGCGATTCTGCCCTCAGCGGGTGTGTAAAAAACGGCGTTGGAGACAATGTTAAAAAGGATTCGCGAGTACAGATCCCGATCTGCAACCAGGAAAAGAGGGGGGTTCTCCCTGGGTTCTATTGAAAAAGCTCTATTAGAAGATAGAATTTGCTGGCGCAGCGGCGCAAGCGTCGCCTCAACTTCGTTGTTGACGCAAAACTTTTCCCGGGATAGAGAAATCGAGCCCGCCTCGAACTTGGCCACGCTCAATATGTTCTCTATCATTGTTTTCATTTGCAAGACGCCCGAATCGCACGTGGTGACGATTCTCTGTTGGTTTTGATTAAGCGATTCGGGAAGATACCGTTTCGCGAGTTCCCACGCACCCATGATGCATTGCAAGGGACTTTTCAGATCATGGATAAGAATCCCGAAATAGAGTGCATTGAGCTTTGCAATATTTTTCTTGGCTATGACATCAGGGACTTTTTTAAGAAATTCCTTTTCGTTGAAAGGTTTTGTCAAGTAATCCGCGGCGCCCTTTTTCATGCACTCCAGGCCCGTGCTGAGTGAATCGTGCGACGTGAACATCATTACTTGGACATATTTGTGACGCTCCCGTATATCGGGCAGCAGTTCGATGCCATTCTTGCCGGGGCCGAGGTTTATATCGAGCAGAACGATGTCGGTTTCAGGGTGGGAATCAAGATATTGGATGCCTTCTTCCCCGCTAAGGGCGTATTGCGCAGTGAATCCCATGGTCTCCAAAAGGCCGGACACGCCTATGCATATCGGCATTTCGTCATCGACGAGAAGGATGTGTGCGCGGGGAATCTTTTCAGATGCCATGACAAGACCCATTGCTATGGATTATCCGCTGAAATAAAAATAAATATAATTAATAATTTTATAGGTTCCTTCAAATAACATGATTCCTGTCCGGATATAAACTTCCTGCCGGTTTTATAAAATACCGGATAAAATCTTTGTTGAAAACAGTTGCGAAATCTATTTTGAAAAAGTTCAGGCAATGGTCAAGTCGGATAGAAAGCTGCCAATGAAACTTGAAGTCTATAAAAAGAACGGCTACCTTGTCATACGCCTAAAAGAGGATGTGGGCCTCAACAGCGATCTCACCGGGTTGAAATCTGTTATAGAGCAGCGTCTGGCCCAGGGCGCGCGTCTGATTGCGATTGCGTTTACACCATCATCCTACCTGTATACTAAGTCTATTTCTGTTCTCATCGCCTGCTCCGAATTGATTAAAGACGCTGGCGGACGGCTTGCCATCGTCGAAGCTAACAGGGACATCCTGGATATTTTGTCGGTTATCGACTTTGATAAGGTGATAAAAATATTCGCAGATGAAAATGATTTGGTATCCGACACTGTTTCTGCCCCATCTTCTTCTATTTGACTTACTCATCCTGCGACAAGATGATCATGTGAAATGACATTATAAGAAATTGTGAAGTTCTTTCCGTTCTTCAATAAAAATCATCACTAATTTCGAATGCATAATTTCAGGGATTGGATAATAAATAATAGCATCCTTAATCCATCACACTGAAATTGTTTTTCTTTCCATTGACATCAAATTAACTTAATTATATAATCAATCTTCTTGATTTTATTGACCTTAAATCATGCAAAGTTAAATAGATATCTTTAAAATTATCTTCCTTAAATGAAAAAAATCCTTATTGTTGATGACAGTAAAGACATCAGGGAGCTTGTAATCGCCACCCTTGACACGGCCGAATACAAAGTTTTCGAAGCTGCCGATGCCATGCGCGCCATCGCCGTAGCCACGGTGGAAAAACCCGATTTCATCATTATGGACGTGATGCTTCCGGGAAAGGTAAACGGCATCGAAGCGACAAAAGCAATAAAAGCGAATCCGCTCACCAAAGAATGCACAGTAATAATATTAACCGGTACAAGCGAGAAGTGGGCGCAGAAAGAAGCGACAAAAGCGGGCGCAGCATGTTACTTTATCAAGCCGTTCAGCCCCCTCGATTTGCTGCAGTGGGTTGAAGATATTGCCCTCCGCCGTGAAACTGTTTGACTTTTACGGCCCTGCCGTCGCCCCGTCTTCCAAGGATTGATGAATGCTGTTGAAATCTAAAAAAACCAGGTTCATGGAAAACGAGCTCGCGCTCGCCTCGTCGCAATCCATCAAATACGCCCGCGATTTCGCGCGCCTGTATCGGGAAACCAAAGCGCAGAAGAATGAATTGCGCGACGCGAACAATCAGCTTAAAAAATATGCTGCCGACCTCCGCAGGAGTGTTACCCTTCTCAAATCGGTGAATAATGAGCTCCAGGAGGCTTATTACGACACGGTGCAGAGGCTTGTTCTTGCCGTCGAATACAAAGACCGATTCACGGGGCAGCATATTATACGCATGAGCCGTTACAGTGCGCTCATCGCGGAAAAATACGGGCTTGACGAGCGCGAGGTACTCACCGTCTTGTATGCGGCGCCCATGCACGACGTGGGCAAAATCGGTATTCCCGATCACATCATCACCTCGCCGGGCAAACTGTCAAACGAAGAATTTTCCGTCATGAAGCGGCATACCATCATTGGCGCGGAAATCCTGGACAACGCAAAATCACAAATCCTCAGGACCGCGTGCAAGATCGCACTTTCACACCATGAAAAATGGGACGGAAGCGGATATCCCTACGGCCTCGAGCGTGATGCCATTCCGCTCGAAGGCAGGATTGTCGCGCTGGCGGACACCTTTGACGCAATCACGTCACGGCGCTCATACAAAGACCCTTTGCCCGTCTCTCACGCCTTTAACATCATCAAGAGGGAAAAAGGAAAGCATTTTGACCCGGAGCTTGCGGAGGTATTTCTGCAGCATTCGAGCGAGGTCATGAAAATCAATGCAGAAGTTAACACGGCAGCGGTTTGATAGTGTGTTTATCGCAGCCTCCGCTAACCCGCCTTGACGGTAAAGTAAAAAACCGTTCCGATTTCCACGGTTGAATCAAACCAGATCCTGCCGCCGTGCGCCTCGACAATGCTTTTAGCAATTGTCAACCCAAGCCCGGTGCCGGTGACATCCCCCACGTTGCTGCCGCGCTTGAATTTTGAAAAAAGCGCGGCCTGCGAATCGACGGGAATGCCGATGCCGTTGTCGGAGACCGCCACTACCACCTCATCGGCCTTCTTTTCGCATCGTATCGAAATGAAGCAATTAGGCCCCTTGCCGATGTAGGCCACCGAATTAGCAACAAGGTTCATGAGCACCCTGGAAATCTGGTTTCTGTCCGCAGAAATCAAGAAATCGCATTCGCCAAGTGAAAATGAAACGTTTTTCTCCTTTATCTGATATTCAAACCGTTTGCGTATTTGCGCGAACAGCTCGTTAAGGGGAAATATTTCCCTGTGCAGGGGCTGGATTCCCGTTTCGAGCCGTGCGCATTCTAAAAGATTATCCAGCAATTCCTGCATGTAGGAAATTGTTTTCATTCCGGCCGCGACCGATTCCTTCCCGTCGGCGGAAAGCTCGCCGAACATGCCCTTGTCCAGCATCGAAACGATCACCTTGAGCGCGGTGAGCGGTTTCCGAAGGTCGTGCGTCACATCATTGGTGAAATTGAGAATGTCGATGTTTTTTTTCTTGAGCTGTTCCTGAAACTTTTTCTGCGGCGTGATGTCGCGGTAAGTGGTGTAAATGACGTCCTCGCCATTCCAGGAAATCTTGCGCGAAGAAAGGAACAAATCGAGCCGTGTGCCGCTTTTGGAAATGCCGATCCCTTCCCTGTCCGGGATTGAGCCGTCCGCGGCAAGGGAGGTCACTGCTTTTTTCAAATGTTCATGGGTTTCGGGCGCTGCAATGGTCAGAGGATCCATGCCGACGAATTCCTGCTCTGTATAACCGAACATTTTACAGATCGATGGATTTGCGGCGACGATTTTACCGTTAGTAATGCTCACGAGAGTGACACCTTCGCTGGTAACATCGAACATCGCGTGGAAACTCACCTCTACCTTTTTCTTTTCTTCAAGCTGCGCATTGACCTTTTCCCGCAAGTCGCGAAGGTAGCCGACGATTGCTCCTATGGTCAACGAAGCGATGCTGCCCGGAATTCCGTGGTGCCTGAATAAGGTATCCCAGCTGTGGTCGTCAGCGATAACGAACAGCAACGTTGTGAAAAGGATTGTGGCCGCGCCTGCTATCAATCCGTTGGCAACCCCTCCCCACGACCATGCGATGATAATGATGGGTAAAAAAGAAAATGATGCCACTCCGGGGCCGAAAAAACGGTACATCAGAATAAAAATTGCTCCGTATGCAAGGAACGACAGAAAAATGATCCCATGAAGCCACAGGAACTTCTCGGCGCTCATCTTCAGACGGTTCCGCAGGAATTTCTCGAATACAGACGTCATAACTTTATCAGGCTTTTATAAATGATTTGATTGCCATTTTTTCCCTTGATCCCTGGTGATGGCTTTTCATTTTATCGTACACCCTTCGTGCCTGTACGACAAACGCCTCAAGGTTCGCTTCGATAAGCTGGGGAAAAGGGCTGCCGTCGGTTTCAACGGCCAGAAAGGGAAATTCCGATAAATCTTCGAGCAAGGCCTTACCGCGAAAAGTCGTGTTCATCCGCAGTTTGCCTTTGACGTTCATCTCCTTCTTGAGCACCGCCTCTGCAACGCGCGACGGCATGCAGCCAAAGGGGCCGATTGAAACGACGCCGCAGGAATCATGCAGTATCTCCCGCAAACCGAGGCCCACCGTAAGGATGCATTCTCCCCTGAAGTGTTCATTCATCAAATGGCCTGCGGATGCCATGGTCTTGTCCACCTCAATCATTTCGAATTTATAGCAACCGCTTTTTGCGAGAACGGTTTTGATTCTTCTCTCCCACCATTCCTGGACTCCGGTGATGACCCGCAGCTTCATCAGCTCTTTAAGCGGAAATTCTTTTTCGCCGAACCCCTGGTTCACGATGTAGTTGCTGTAGGCAAGATACTCGGAGACCGGCGCAACCTTTACCATGAACCCGCGCCTTTCGAGATAATCGATGAGGTTTTTCCGGGAAAATTCGTCCTGGCGCACGAAAATTTCGCCGATGAGCGAAACGACGGGGACATCCCCCATGTTCATCGCCAGAGGAATTTGTTTGAGCTTCCGGCTTATCAAGGAGAGCAGGATGGAAAATCGAATCGAAAGCTTGCCCTCAAAATAGCGGACGAGCTCCTGCCAGCATTCTTCAAGGATTTTCTGCGCGAAATCCCGGTCACGCGCCGCAACAGCGAGAAAGCTCCGTATCTCGCAGAACACGTCCGCAGCCATGATCGCCTGCGATGCGGAGAGCAGTGCCCGCCCGCCGAGTCCCGCGTAGCCGTTCTCGTTTGTCATGGGAAATGCCGCGGCATTCTTTACGCCGTTGGTGTGGAACAACTGATCCATGGCGGTGCAATACTGGCCGAGCCTGCACGGTCCGCCTCCGGATGCCATGAAAAACAGCGATATTTTATCCGAAGGCCTTTGTGTTTTGCAATAATGCATGAACGAGCCGGTGGTCACGATGTACGGCAGGCATTCCTTGCACGACGTGTTTTTTCTTCCTTCGAGCAGCACCTCCTTGTCCGATATAGGGAGTGCCTTTGCCGCAATGCCGATGCTCCGCATCACCGCGGCAACTCCCTCGGTGGCGTAGCGTCCCATCGACGGCAAAACAACTTCGACATCGGAATGGTAAATGGAGCGAACGCGGCCGTCAGACGCATGCACGACCGGCACCTTGCCCTGGAAGTCGACCCACGTGGGCAGAAGAACGGTATCGCCCCTCCGGCGCCCGCCGGTTGCCGTCCTGCAATAACTTTTCATGATGTCAAGCGCCGCCTCCACGCGCGTGTCGATGCCCGCGTCCGCCGTGTGCTGGTCGAGCTCCAGGGTGAGCGACGGCTTTCGCCCCATGAGGTTGCGGAAATAGGTGAGAAGGAATGAATCGGGTCCGCAGGAGAAGTTGGTGATGTAAAATCCGAACAGTCGGGCATGCTCCTTCACCATCTGCGCCGATTTCATTATCTTCTGGCCCATGGCCCAGAACATCTGGCTGTCCACCTCGTATTCGTCGGACGGAAGCATGTCGTGGGGAATCAAGAGATGTCCGCGGGAGGCGATTTTATGCGGAATACCCATGTTCGCGTCGTTGGTGAACGAATTGTAGGGCCTGCCGAACAGGACGACGCCGAAAGTTTCCGGATGCGAATCGAGCCAGCTGAGCGCTTCCCTTCCCGCCTCGAGCAATTTCTTGTCAAACGCAAGCTGCACGCCGCAGGCCTTTGCATACGCCTCGCGTGCGACCGGTTCGGCAATTCCCATCTCCACTGCCATTGCCGCAAGCGTTTTTTGCGCCTGCCGGTATCCTTTTTTCATCGCGATAACCGGAGAAAGGATGATCGTCGGTGAAGCTTCCAGCTCCTTGCGAAATGTTGTCTTCAGATAATAGGATTCACCTTGGACAAAAATGCAGAGCCTGCTGTAGGTGGGGACGTTCCTGACATGCAGCTGTGTAATGTGCGGCAGGAAAATATAGTCGAGATTTTTCTGCAGAAGATTGTAAAAACTTCCATGCGCTATTTCCCCCGGCAGGCAAAAACCGGACTCGATGCGCGAAATGCCCTTCGGGTCAATCTCATCGGAAAGAACGACGGTAAATCCCATCTCCGAGAAGAAATGCGAGTAAAGAGGATACAGCGTATGGGTGAGAAACGACCTGCACAGACCAACGGTGCGGCCGTTGTTAAAGGCACCGGCAGGCGCGCCATAGGTTTCAAACAATAATTTTTCGCGGATGGCGACAAAATCAAGGCTTCCCGTTTCGACCTTTTTCTTTATCCTCAGGTTGTAATATTTGTTGCAAATGCCGCCGAACGAATGCACGGTTCCATTGATGCGGATCTTCGCAATCTCGCATTTCCGGTCGCATTTTTCCCTTCCGCCTGCACAGGTGAAAGTCCCTTCTTTTACCGCTTCGCGATTGGCGAGATCTTCAAGATCGAACGCCTGCGGCGCTGAAAACCCGAGTGAAAGACGATTGTTAACCTCGAGGGCCACGCCGAGAGCGCCCATGAGGCCGGGCTCCGGCGGTACGATGATGGGCATTTTTAACAGCGACGCCATGGCCACAGGCACGGCCCTGTTATAACAGACGCCGCCCTGCATGAAGATTTTCTTTCCCACCGGCCTGGAACCTTTGACGCGGTTGAGGTAATTGAGGCAGATCGAATAGACAAGTCCGGCAAGGATATTGTTTTTGTCAATGCCGTCCTGTCCGGCCAGCTTGATGTCGCTGGAAATGAATGCCGCGCATTGGTCGGTGAAATTGGGCGGGTTACCGGCGGCAAGCGCGCGATCGCCGATGTCCTCCATTTTAACGTTCAATGATTCGAGCGCCGATTCTTCGAGAAAAGAGCCTGTGCCCGCGCTGCATGCTTCGTTCATCGCGTAGTCAGAGGGCACGCCGCCGGTGAGAAAGGTGTATTTTGCGTCTTGGCCGCCTATTTCGAAAATGGTGTCCACGTCCTTGTCAAAATGCGCTGCAGCCGTCGCGTGCGCGATGATTTCGTTGATGACATTGTCGGTGAGCGCATGCAGTCCCGCGATTTGGCGTCCTGACCCTGTCACGCCGAGCGCGACGATGCGGGCTTTTTTCCTGCCGATGCGCTCGCGGATTGCCGCATAGCATTTCCGCGAAGCCTCAACCGGGTTGCCGTTGGTGCGAAGATATACGGAGGCTGTAATTTTTTTGTCCCGCCGCATGAGCACGGCCTTTGTGGTGGTGGAGCCTACGTCGAGGCCGATGATGTATTCAGCTTCCGGATCAAATCCTGCGCGGCTGTCTTTCTCAAACGTAACCAGATGATGGCCCTTTGACAATGGGGTATGATGGCCAAAGGACGCCCTGGCTCCAAGCACCAGCTTGCGGATGTCACCAGGTACCTTTCTGCATCGGTTTATCATGGCCCACAGCGCAGCTCCATAGGCTTCGTAAAAAGCCGCAGTTTCCGGCACCTGCAGCGAGGAAAAACGCTTGGACAATATCGAGACGACGGCGGTGTTAAGCGCCCCGCCGCCGACCAGCATGACCCTGTCACACTCCATGTCCTTGATAAGATCCGCAATTTTGTCCGCGACCATGGAGCAAAGGCCTGCGGCGATGTTCGCGATTGGTTCGCCTTTGTTAAGTGCGTGCGTGCAGTCACTCTTGCAGAAAACGCTGCAGCGGCCCGCGATTTTGTGCGGCATGCCCTGCCCCGCCAGCTCGACCGCATTGTCAAGGGACAGCCCCATACGCCTGATCTGCTGCAAGAAAAACTCCCCTGTTCCCGAAGCACACTTGTTGCCTGAATGGAGCGATACGATCCCTCCCCGCTCGCCGATTTTATAAACAAGCGTTGTTTCACCGCCAAGCGAGACCACGAGGTTGGGAAATTCCTTATTTTTAAAGTCTTCAAAAAGTGCGGTCTCCAGCGCCTCAGGCTCTGAAACGCCGGTAAGCGCCACATTGTTGCGGAAGCTGCGGCCCGTGACCGCAACAGCGTCTATTTCAAATAAATTCAGACCGGAAAGCAGGTTTTGCAAAATCTGACCGGGATTTCCCTCATGGGCAATCCTGCCGGATTGCTCAATGATTTTAAACTCAGCGTCGCCCTTGACAACCGCATACTGGACGGTCGTGGCGCCAAAGCAGATGCCAAGGGATTTCATGTTGCGATCTCCACGATGAATCCTACAAACCTGTTTTCGAAAAACGGCTGC
This sequence comes from Chitinivibrionales bacterium, assembly GCA_035516255.1. Taxonomy (NCBI): domain Bacteria; kingdom Pseudomonadati; phylum Fibrobacterota; class Chitinivibrionia; order Chitinivibrionales; species Chitinivibrionales bacterium. The sequence goes on from DATJAL010000001.1 coordinate 62,482, forward strand.
GAAAGGCACGGCACAGGTAACCTGAATAGAAGATATATTTTGAAAGCGGCACAAACAAAATGCCATGGAATGAGAATGTAATAATGGTAAAACAACCATTCCATTGCGTGAAGACTGCGCGAATCCCTGTTTCCTTTCCCGCAGAACCCGACATAAACTATTTTGGATCATTATTTTCTGCTTTTTTTTTGGGATCTGAGAGGAACCGGACATGATTTCAAAAGATTTCATCGGAAAAAACCTCAATAACTGCCTCGACGACACATCATTTTTGAAATTTCCGAACAGAAAAAAAGGCAAGGTTCGCGACATTTATGATCTTGGGGACAAATTACTCCTCGTTACCACGGACCGGCAGAGCGCATTCGACCGCATTCTGGCAACCATTCCATTCAAAGGACAGGTTCTTAACCAGGTGAGTTCTTTCTGGTTCAACACGACAAATGATATTGTCGCAAACGCGGTGCTCGACGTTCCCGATCCAAATGCGACCGTTGCGAAAAAATGCAGCGTTTTTCCCGTTGAATTCGTGGTGCGGGGCTACCTCACAGGCTCCACTGATACGGCGGCATGGACGCAGTATTCAAAAGGCATCCGCAACATCTGCGGAAATGTTCTTCCCGAAGGCATGGTGAAAAATCAGAAATTCGACAAGCCCATTCTGACGCCGACGACGAAATCCGAACTGCATGACGAGTCAATTTCCGCCGCGGAAATTGTTCATCGGGGATTGATCAAGGAAGATGTTTGGAAAAATCTTGAAAAAATTGTTTTCGGACTTTTCAAGCGCGGCACCGAAATTGCCGGAAAAAACGGGCTCATTCTCGTTGACACGAAATATGAACTCGGCATTGACAAGAAGGGCGAAATCCTCCTGATTGACGAAATCCATACGCCCGATTCGTCAAGATATTGGCTCAAGGCAACCTATGCGGATCGGATTGCCCAAAAATTAGAACCCGAAAATATCGACAAGGAATTCCTTCGATTGTGGTTTAAGGAACATTGCGACCCATACAACGATACGGTTCTGCCCAAGGCACCGGACGAACTCGTTACTGAGCTTTCAAGCCGATATATCAGGCTGTTTGAAATGATTACAGGAACTAATTTCGTTGTTGATACTTCAAAACCTATCAAGGAAAGAATGACGAATAACCTTAAAAAGTATTTAATTAAATAATAACGAGTTACCGCTGTCATCTAAAGGAATTAATTAATGACATCAAAGCCTCCGGATTTAATGTCCATCATTGTTTCCCTTTCAAAAAGAAGGGGGTTTGTTTTTCAATCAAGCGAAATTTACGGGGGCCTCACCAGTTGCTGGGACTATGGCCCGCTCGGCGTTGAGCTCAAGCGTAATGTGAAAGAAGCCTGGTGGAAGGCAATGGTCACCAATCGCCGGGACATTGTCGGGCTGGACGCCGCTATTCTCATGCATCCCAAGGTGTGGGAAGCGTCGGGCCATCTTGCCGGTTTCACCGACCCGCTGGTGGACTGCAAATCCTGCAAGGAACGTTTTCGCGCAGATCACCTTACCGATCTTAAAAAATGCCCAAAATGCGGCGGCGAGCTCACCGAGGTACGCAAGTTCAACCTGATGTTCAAAACGTTCATGGGGCCCGTCGAAGACAGCTCCGCTGTTGTTTTCATGCGGCCCGAAACCGCGCAGGGAATCTTTGTAAACTTTGTCAATGTCCAGCAGGCCTCGCGGCTCAAGCCTCCGTTCGGGATCGCGCAGATCGGAAAATCGTTCAGGAATGAGATCACGCCCGGTAATTTCACCTACCGCACGCGTGAGTTCGAGCAGATGGAAATGGAGTTCTTCTGCATGCCGGGTACCGATCATGAATGGTACGATTACTGGCGTAACACGCGGCTCTCATGGTACCACAAGCTCGGCGTCAAGACAGAAAATCTTCGCCTGCGCGACCACAGCCAGGACGAGCTCGCCCATTACGCAAAGGCATGCTGCGACGTGGAATACCTTTTCCCGTTCGGCTGGAGCGAACTTGAAGGCATCGCCAACCGCACCGATTTTGACCTCAAGCGCCATTCGGAATTCAGCGGGAAGGACCTCTCCTATTTCGACGAGGAATCGAAACAGCACATTTTTCCCTATGTGATAGAGCCAGCGGCCGGCGCCGACCGAGCCACGCTGGCGTTCCTGATCGACGCGTATGATGTTGACAAAGAGGATTCGCAGCGCGTGATCATGCGCTTCCACCCGGCACTCGCGCCTATCAAGGCGGCAGTGCTGCCGCTGGTGAAAAAAGAAGGAATGCCGGAAAAGGCGGAAAAAATCTACAAAGACCTTCTCGACAATTCCGTGCGCGCGTCCTTTGACCTCAACGCGGCCATCGGCCGTCGCTATGCGCGCCAGGACGAGGCGGGCACGCCCTATTGCCTCACGGTGGACGGCCAGACCATGCAGGACGACACCGTTACCGTGCGCGAGCGCGATTCGCGCCAGCAAAACCGCATCGCGGCCGCGCAGGCGGTGGAATTCATCACCAATAAAATCAAGGAAGCCAATCTATGCCTATCCGCGTAAACGTTGTCATGGGAGGACCGTCGGCGGAACACGAGATTTCGCTGCTCTCGGGCAGAGAAGTGCTCCTGAACATCAACCGCAGGAAATATTCCGCGCGGGCAGTGGTGATATCCATTGACCAGGAGTTTTACTATTGCGACATAAAAAAACGCGTTCCGGCCATTGAGGAATTTGCCGAGCCGGGCAAGAGCAGAAATTTCAAGGGGCCGTTCAAGCCGTATGCATCCGAAGCGGTTTGGAAACGCTGCGATGTCGCTTTTCTCGCGGTTCACGGCTCGTTCGGCGAAGACGGCCTGCTGCAGGGATATCTTGACACCCTGCTTATTCCCTATACCGGCTCAGGCGTTTTTGCCAGCGCCGTTGCAATGAACAAAATCGCGACGAAGTTCATTTTTGAGCAAAATGGCATTAAGACTCCTCCCTTCTGTGTTGCAGGTAAAGATCACCCTGAAATCACATGGAATTATCTCGCCGAAAAATTCGGCTATCCGATGTTCGTCAAATGCCCGCAATCCGGTTCCAGCAGGCTCATGACGCGCGTCGACTGCGGCGCAGGACTCGGCACAAAGCTTGAGGAATACCGGCAGTATTCTCCGGAAATACTTGTCGAAAAAGGAATCGGCGGCCCAGAGTTCAGCTGTCCGGTTCTCGAAATGTCCGACGGCACAATCAAGGCCCTTCCTCCCATAGAAATCCGGCCCGTAAAAGGAAACTATTTCAGTTTCAAGGCAAAATATGAAGACGGAGGTTCCGAGGAAATCGTGCCGGCCCCGCGCAGTAAAAAGCTTCTTGAACAAATCCAAGAGCTGTCGCTTAAATGCCACAGGCTGCTCGGCTGCCGCGGCATATCGCGCACCGACATGATTCTCGGCAATGACGGGACTCTCTTCGTGCTTGAGCTGAACTCATTGCCCGGCCTTACCGCGAATTCACTGCTCCCCAAGTCCTTTAAAGCCGCGGGCGGCACCTACAAGCAGCTTATCGACATTCTGATCAACGTCGCTTTAAAGAACCCGATTACCCCCTGATGAATTACGTGCTCGGCATTGATACTTCGTCAATCGAGCTCGGCGTAGGCCTCGCCCGCGGCACTGAACCGGTCATGGCGATATCACGCTATCTACGCAATTCGCACGCAGAGCACATCGCGCAGTGCGTGGATTTTCTCCTCAAAGCAAACAACATATCCGCTGCAGACATCACCTATGCGGGAATCGCCGTGGGCCCCGGCTCATTCACCGGGCTGCGTATAGGAATTGCATTCCTCAAGGGCTTTTTTTTGGGCCGCGAAACGTCCGTACTGCAGGTTTCGTCGCTTGAAAGCGTTGCCGGGTCATGGCATGTTGACGGAAGAGACATTGTATCCGCATCTGACGCGCGAAACGGCCAGGTGTTCTGGGCGCGTTTCCATAAAGCCGGCGGCGCAACCGCTCGCCTCACTCCTGACGCGCTTGTTACCGCCCAGGAATTCAGGTCCGCGGTTAAGGACAGCGACATTGTTCTCACCGACGCGCTCGGTTATGCGAAAAGCGTTGTTTTTAATTTCCTCAAAGACAGGCCGGATGCATTTTCTGTGGAGGATCATCCCTTGCAGCGGGGGCTGTCCAGTGCCATGCTTGCGGCAAGAAAGATTAAGGACGCCGGCGCTTGGAGAAAAGCGGGCGATATTGTGCCGGAATACCTGAGTTCCGTACCGTTTAAAAAGGAAAAAGAATAGTTCATGACGTTATTGACTTCTAAATTCATATCCCGATGCTGCTACAGCATTATTTCAATCGTGTGCATGACGATTTTTTTAGCCATCGAATTATCGTATGGCCAAGATACTTTACAAATAAAAAAGACTGCCGCAGCCGACACATCGGCAATCGTAAAAAAGGATTCGGCCACAATCGTAAAGGCAAACGCAGTTGACACAACGAAGCATTTACCATTGCCAGGTGCGATGACAAAAAAAGAAGAAGACACAACCTCGCTGTTCCTGAAGACGCAGTATTTTAATTTCGGCGTTGACTGGGACATCGGGTCATATGATATTCTGTCGGAATGGCAGAAAAACTTGCCTGATTCCGTGCAAAATATCCTTCCTATAAATCCCGACACCCTTGGTTTTACCATCAAGGAACCGGTAAATTCCTATAACGTCATGTTTCCCATTTCGTTCTCGTATACGCCGTTCGTTTACACCAGGAGTTCGTTGGGATTCGAAGGATCGTTTTCCTATATCGGAAAAACATTGCAGGCCGAATTGATCCGCGACACCACCAAGGGCAAAATAGACTACAGCCAGTCCATGACTGCCATGTCGGTTTCGGTTGGGGTGATATACCGGCGAGCGCTTAACGAAAAATATTTCAAAATTGAAGGCGCCGACCGGACATCGTTTCTCTTCGGCGTTTACGCCCTGCCTATTATCTACATCTCACGGGAGTATTCCCTCAAGCCTTCCGGTGATGTCGGCGATTCCGTGATGGCTGCGGCAAATAGCAGGATAACAAACCTGTATGCAAGAGGCTTGGGCGCTGCCTGGAGATTGGGCATTTGCTCGCAAAAGGCGCTTTCCCGCGCTTCCGGCTTCGAAGTTGCAATTTCATATATAGGGCGATACTCCGGATATTTCAGACAAGGCGGCCGGTTGGTTAATAATAAAGACATAAATCCGGCTGCTGAACATCCGGACGACAAGCTTTCGTTTTTTTCCAATATGGTTGAAATAAAGCTTGAGGTTTTGATAGGGGTAAAGCCGAAGGAGAAGAAATAACGCGAATTCGATGCATGTTAGCGCCTGTTTTATGGAAGGACATATTTCATCAGGGGAATTTTCCTCAGGGCAACCACCGCAAATAGACAAACAGTAAAAGTCACTCCAGCCGTTAACGGAATTCCGATGGCGGGATGAACCGTGCATGCCTCAAGCGAAAACCACCGGAGATGGCTTTTCAGTATCTCCAGTACCAGAATATGCATCAGATAAATACTGAAGCTCGCCGAACTTGTCATGGTGACAAAATTATTTGCAAATGAAAATATCCCCCTGAATCCTCCCGATAAAGTGTTCCTGAAAACCAGAAACAGGCAGACCGCTGCCGCTATGACGTTGGGGCTTAAAAAATCCTCAAAAGTTCCATTATAACCCGCATTGCTGTTAGCCGAAAGATAATAGGTGGCGATAGCGGTAAATGCCAGACAAGCAAACATCACAAGAATCAAATATTTCACTGCGCTTTTTTTTATCGAAAAATCTCGCAGAAAATTTCCCAGCAGAAACACGCCCAGAAAACCGCCGGCGACCATTATCGGAATTCCAATTGAAAAACCGGCGTAATGACGGATTAAAGGATAAACAGCGGTTCCAATGAACCATAAGGTGAGAAGATATGCCTGGTTGGCTCTTGAGGCATATTTAACATATACGCGAAAGACCGGCACGGCAAGGTAAATTCCCATGATCGTATAGATGAACCACAAATGATAATATACCGGCCCGGTAATAAATTCCTTCGCAAGTTGTAAAATCGTTGAAAAAGACGTGACCGCATGCGTCTTCCAAAAAAAATAAACAGTACCCCACGCTAGAAACGGGACAACTATTCTCAGGAAGCGTTTTCGAAAAAAACTAACGGCGCTTTCTTCTTTATTATGAGCTAGAAGAAGCAGCCCGCTTATCATGACAAACAATGCGATGCTCGGCCTCGAAAACGAATACACGGCATTAGCGATCCACCACCAGCTGAGCCGGTACGAGTAAAAATCCTGCGCCACCGGAGAAGAAACATGGAGAAAAACAATCGCGATTATAGAGACGGCGCGAATGGCGTCAGGATAGAACAGCCTTGTTGAATACGGGGATTTCAATCCGTTTGCCATGCTGATAAAATATGATTCTGCGTGCAAGCCATCCAGTTTGAAATCCCGTAAATAGTGATGCTTCGACTGAGTACTTTCTTTTTCTCTTCCCGTTTTATATACTACTTACATGAAGCTGGCAATCCATCAACCGCATTACATGCCGGGGCCGGCATACTTCCATAAAATGGCAAGCGCCGACTTTTTCGTGTTTCTCAATGACGCACAATTCGAGAAAAATGAATGGCAGCATCGCAACCGCATCAGAAACGCGTCGGGAGCGCAATGGCTCTCGGTTCCCACCACTTACAAATTCCCGCAGAAAATCAACGAAGTTGAAGTCGATTTCAGCCAGAATTGGCAAAGAAACCATTTTCATTCCATTGAGGCCTGCTATGGAAAAGCGGCGTTTTACTCTAAATACGCGCCGCTGTTTGCCGAGTTCTTCTGCGCCCCCTGCAGCAAAATAGACCGCATTGACATTGATTCGGTAAAACTCCTCGCCGGCATTCTGGGAATCAAAACCGAATACGCCCTGACCTCTGACTATAAATTCAAGGGCGAATCAACCGAGAAGCTTGTTGCCATTTGCAAACATTTCAAGGCCACCTCCTACATCGCGGACGACGGCAGCGGAGATTATTTGAACATGGAGCTTTTCGAAAAGGCCGGGATCAAGGTGGTATTCCAGCGCTTCAACTATCCCGTTTATGCTCAGCACTGGGCAAAGACACCGGATGATTTTATTCCGGGCCTGTCGGCGATCGACCTGCTATTTAATTGCGGCCCCAAAAGCATGGACATTTTAATGCCAAAAAGTCCCAGCACTTCGTAGAAGACATTTCTGATTATTTTTTTAGAATATGCCATCTATACAATTATCGCTACTACGAAAAAGGAACAAATACTATTTTTCATCCTTCATTTTTTAAAATGAAATGAGGGCACTTTATGTATTGGGGAGACAAAAACGTTATTGCAGTCGGCAGCGGCAAGGCCGGGATCGGCAAGACCACCTTTGTCGCCAATCTCGGCGTGTCCATGGCCGCAGCGGGAAAAAACGTCGTGGTGATTGACGCGGACACCGGCGCCACCAACCTCCACACCCTTCTCGGAGTGACAACGCCGCAAAAAACGCTCGATGACTTTCTCAACAACCATCAGACCGATCTTTCCACGGTTCTGGCCGATACACCCTATCCCAACCTCATGCTGCTCGGATCCGCCAGCGGCGTGCTTTCCCTTGCGTCTCCCAACTACAGCGAGCGCCAGCGTCTTTTCCATGCCATTCAGAAGCTAAAGGCGGACGTGATCATTTTCGACATCGCTGCGGCGCCGCATCAGCGGGCAACCGACTTTTTCTCCCTGGCGCCGGCAGGCATTATTCTTATAGAGCCTGCCGCCGCGACCCTCGACAGCACCTTCTCTTTTATCAAGAACCTTCTCGTGCGCGGCCTGGTACGCAGGTTTTATCACGATAAAGAGATAACCGCGTTTATCCAGGAAACGGTTTCGCACAGCACACAGAACAGCCTGCGCCTTAATGAACTGCTCGCCAAACTCGAGGAAAAAGCGCCGGGAAAAGTAAGCGCCTACCGCCAGCTCTTTCTTGAAGGTGTTTCAAGCATGTTCATTGTCACCAATTCAGTTAAAAATGTCGATCAGAAAGCCGAAGGGACCAAATTCGCGCGCCGCGTCAAACGGGAACTGGCATTTCACATGGGAGTGTTGGGCTCGCTTCCCTATGAACCGTCGATGAGCGAAACGATCGCCGGCCGCGTTCCGTTCGTGGCAAAGAGCCCTAGAAGCGATTATTCAAAAAAAATGTCGGCCATTGCGTCGAAAATCATCACGCTCAAACCGCCAGAATCCCCTCAATAATCGGCGCATCATCCCCCTCCATGCACAATGCAAAAAAAAACGTAAACATTAGGGCGGTGTATTCGATCCTTAAAAGGGAATTCGCAAAGTACCGTGTTCCAGTGGTCGACCTCATTGAGATGCAAACCGACGATCCGTTCAAGGTCCTGGTCACCACCATATTGAGCGCGAGAACAAAAGACGAAACGACCACGCAGGCGTCGCGACGCCTGTTTGCCAAGGTCAAGAAACTCTCTGACTTTGTAAAAATTTCCAAGCACGATATTGAAAAGCTCATTTTCCCTGTCGGGTTCTACAGGACAAAGGCCAAACATCTTAAAGAATTGCCTGGTGCAATAAAAACATTGTTTTCAGGGGCAATTCCGGATTCGGTGGACGAGCTGATAAAGCTTCCCGGTGTCGGACGGAAAACGGCAAACCTGGTCGTTGCCGTCGCCTTCCACAAGCCCGCGGTTTGCGTTGACGTTCACGTTCACCGGATTTGCAACAGGCTCGGCTATGTGAAAACTAAAACGCCGTTTGAAACCGAAATGAAACTGCGCGAGGTGCTGCCGGTGGAATTGTGGATGATGTTCAATTCGTATCTCGTCTCCTTTGGCCAGCATTTGTGTTATCCCGTTAACCCTCGATGCGATATCTGCCCCGTCGCCCGATACTGCAACAGGGTTGGCGTTGTAACAAAATTTTCTTTGAAAAGCTTTTCATAGCCCCGCAGTTTTTATATTTTGGTAGATAACAACAGGCAGGCATATTCCCTGAAAAGGAGGCAACAATGGCCGATTTTCCGAAAAAAGGGTTTTCTCCCTCTGATCCTGACGATGAAATAGACCTTGAAGCGCTGGTGCAAAAAGCACCTTCTCCCCCTCAGCAGCAGAAAGTGCAGCCGCCCCAGCCGCCTCGGCAGGAAAAACCTGTCCGGGCCGCCTCATCGGAGGAGGAATTTGATCTGGCCACCGTCGGCAAGGCGCCGAAAAATATTGAAGCACCTTCGAAACCTGCCGCGCCAAAGGACCAGCAGCCCGTTGAAACAGTTAAGCATGCGCACGCCGAATCGTACGCCGTTGATGCCGAAACCGAATATGACCATCCTGTTCCAAGAAAAAAAGTTAGAATTCTTCCTGAATTTCCGACACTCATACTCATCATCATCGTGTCGATCGTGACCGCGGTGATCACTGGCATCATCGTACGGTATACAATGCCTTCGCTGGAGAACAAAGTGGCAGAGGTTTATTCCAATCAGGAAAATACCAGCGTCAAATTGAATGATCTTGAGCAATCGGTTTCCAAACTCCTCGACGAAGTAAAAACCATGCGGGAAAAAGCAAAACCCCAGCCGCCGGCCTCGTCGGCACCTGCTAAAAAGGTCAAGGCAAAGGCAAAAGCGGCAACGGAACCGGAAGGGGGCCCTGGACTGCAAGGCGAATCCTCTGCACCTGCCGGAACTGAGTAAACGGCGTTCAGCTGCGCCTGCATGAAAAAAGCAGATTACTTCACGGTTGTTTCGTCTGCTGGAAAAAAAATCCGCTGCGAACTCTGCCCTCACCATTGCCTGCTGACAGACGGTAAAACCGGCATCTGCATGATGCGGAAAAACGAAGGCGGCGTGCTGTACACGCTCACCTACTGCCGCCCGGTCTCCACCGCCGTAGATCCGGTCGAAAAGAAACCGCTCTACCACTTTTATCCCGGTTCCTCAATTTTCTCAAGCGGTCCGAACGGCTGTACCTTCAAATGCTGCTTCTGCCAGAACTGCGAAATTTCCCAGATGATCCTTCCCACAAAAGAAATTCCCGCAAAGAAATTTGCCGGCATGATCATCGACAGCGGGACCATCGGCATCGCATACACCTATTCGGAACCCTATATCTGGTTCGAAACCATCATGGAAGTCGGCGCGATGGTACGGGAAAAAGGCCTTAAAAATGTGATGGTGACCAACGGATTCATGGAGGCAGGTCCTCTCAATGAATTGCTTACTCTTGTTGACGCGATGAACATTGATATCAAATCGATGAACCCTGCGTTTTACCGGAGATTATGCAAAGCCAGGCTGGAACCAGTGTTGAAAACATGCGAGGCTGTTAAAAAGAAATGCCATCTTGAAATCACCAATCTGCTCATCACCGATGAAAATGATTCTGAAAAAGACATTAAAGGACTTGTTGATTATGTCGCGGCCAACCTTGGGAAAGACACGCCGTTACATTTCTCAAGATATTTTCCCCGTTACAAGATGTACGCGTCGCCTACGCCTCAAGAATCTTTGCTTATGGCTTATCAAATCGCCAAGGAAAAACTTGATTATGTTTATCTTGGAAATGTTGATTTGAATAAAGGATCAGACACCCATTGTCCATCGTGCGGAAACTTGCTGGTCCAACGAAGAGGCTATTCTGTTTCGTTCTGTTCCCCTCCGTTAAAAAAGAATCCTTCCACGAATACCGCTTTATGCCCGAAATGCGGGTTTCGGACAAACATTGTTATTGCCGGCTGATTGACGGTTGCTTTGCCGCCGGATGCATGATTTTCGTTATAACATCAATCCTGAATTGCAAGATCAGCAAAAGTGCATTATACTAACCGGGCGGTAGGTCAAACCATTTCGCAATCACCCAGAGCGAGGAATTAGTGGGATCCCTTTCGAGGTAAAACACCTGCACGTCAATATCGACAATGTATTCATTGATCACGCGGTCGTAATCAGTTTTCAGGTCTATCTCCATGACCCCGCCGCGTACGATCACCTCCGCGTATTCCGTGCCGTCTGGTCCCTGGAGATACACGATGTTGTTCGTGTCGATGGGCTCAGGCTGAACCTGATAAAAAATCTCGGTCGCTTGTGAAAACAGGTTGTTGTGGATCTGGATTTCCTCGTCATAGGTCCAGTAATACGCCTGCGTTATTCCCCTTTTCCAGATATATTCAAACGCCGTGTCGATCGTTTCAACGTCTCTGACCGGTTTTCCGGAATAATCCGGCTGAAACCCTTGGCGGACGTAGAATCTGAAATCCTTGGTCGGCGAAAAAAGATCGCTGAACAAATTGATCTGACGCGTTTCATAGGCCTGGAACAACTGCATCACCGTGCCGGCGGGCGTTGTTCTGCCCGTGGTGACTCCCTCCGGCTCGCCCGTGAGAGGAAAAAAGGGGGTGCCGCAGGTGCACAGAAAGGCTGTGACAACCGAGGCGATTATAACGAAGAATGCATTCCGAAAGTTAATCATGAAACACTCGCCATCCGTTAAAAATCAGGAGTAAACAGAGGGTGAAAGATTGACATTCCCTGATATTTGTCCTTCCAGTAACAGATGTTCCAGTTGTTTATTGTCGAATTGAATATCAATTTAAATTCTGCCTGGTCGCTTATGGTGTAGGTTTTTGGAGGTATGGCGACGGTATCCACCGCCGAGATATGGTAGCTTCGGTAGATGAAAAAGGTGTCCTGAATGGTCTTGTCGTGCAATGAGTCGTTCCTCCAGGTAATGCTGATTTCATACTGGCGCTGAATGGTATACAGGTGGTCGGTGAACGTTTTCCGGTCAAACTCGTTCCCATTGATGTCGACATAGATGAAATCGTCGGTGAATAAATCGTTGTAATCCAGTTTGTTGAATTGTTTGTCGGTGTTCCACAAAAGCGACGCGAAATTGAACGGATCCTCGACCGTCTCGTTGGCCGGGTACTCCACAGGCCTCGGATCAAAAATACCGCAGGAGGCAACCGCCAGTGAAAGCACTGCAACGACAAATGTAACTTTACGCATGATTAGAAAACTCCGTTGAGAGAAATATGGATGTCCCAAAATTTATCATGAATATCAAAGACCCTCGTGAAAGCGGCGTTGAACGCGAGCCGCCGGTCGAGCCGGTATGCAAGCGTGAGAAACGGCGAAACCCGGCTGCCGGCGTTGAAGGTAAGGGCATATTCCCGCGTCAGGGTGTTGAATTCACGTACGTCAATGTACTCGTACGAACAGCCCGCGCTCCCGGACCAGACGTCAAGCAGCTTTACCGCCGCAGACAGCTTGACTCCATGCTCCCATGATTTGTCCATGATGGCGTAATATTCTTTGTACGCGGCCGCCTCTTCGGGCGTTTTGAACGTCGTGGAATCGAGGTATTGCCTGCCGTTCCAGGTGCCGAAGTCCCAATAGGTCTCCTTCCACTCCGTCTTGAGCGTCAGCCACGGGACCACGGCAACGTCGAACAAGGCGAGCGAGGTCCATTGCCTCGAATACGGCGGCGGCTTTCCAATTTTCGTTTCCGGAAACGTGTAGTCGGTTCTTTTGACGTCGGCGCTCATTGCTTCCGATAGGGTGCATCGCTGGCACACCGTGAAATCTAGCGTGCCGCCGACGCGCAAAAACCAGTCCACCGTGTTGTTGGCGCTCATTTCCTTCCGGATATAACTGGTAATGTTTTTCGAATATTCCAGAAAAAGCACCGTCTTGCCCCATGACGCCGGTATCGGCACCAAGGAGAATTTCTGCCGGTTGACGATGATGTCGTTGTCAAGCGGCGGATCTGACCTGATGGTGTCACCGTTTTCGACCAGAAAATTCGGGTAGTCCTTGGAATAGCGCGAGATGTCGGACGTGTATTCGGCGCCCATGCCGTTTTTTAAATATTTCGACACGGAATTAATCAGGCCGAAGCGGTAAGCGCGGTAATCATCAAGACTGGCCGTCAGGCTGGCAAGCGGCGATTGGCCGGAATATTTATCCTCGCGCTCCCAGTCGATGGAAAAACCTCCCTTGTACGAGACAAAAAACTGCGAGTCTGTGGCAAGCAGAAAATTCACAGCATGGTCGGAGTTCTTCCGGCTCCCCCACTCGCCGGCATAGGACAGCGTGTGCTCGGAATACGAATACACCACACCCGGCTGGAAATAGAACCGCGTTTTTCCCCGGATCCCGGCCATCACCTGGTACGAGCGTTCGTTCTTTTCCGGGTCGTTGATGAGGTGCGGCTTTCCCTGCGCCTGGCCCAGGAACGCATCTCTTCCGTCTGTCAAGGAGTCGGCGTAATAAGCAAACGCGCTGTCGCCGCCGGGCATGCCCAGGTACAACAGCGCCGAACCGGTGCCGGTGGCCAACTTAGAAGTTCCCATCACCCTGCCGTAACTCTTGGCGTTCACGATAAGGGGCAGGTACGGAAGCGGCAGCCCCGGATTGCCGAATTCACCTCCGGCATAATATCCCTTGTCCCTGAGTAAAGTGCCGAATTGATTCACGCTGAGCGCGCCGAGGCTGTCGCTCCACGCCCTTCCGGTTGCGCCGCCGTGGATTTTTACGGGCACGCCGAACGGCGCGATGGAAAGCACGGGACCCACATCGACCGAGCCGAGGAGCCCCTGACTCGACGTGCGTTTGTCAAGGATAAGCACCGGCGTCCATTCGAGTCCTACGGTAAGCCGTTGCCAGTGCAGCTTTCTCGCGTATTCGCCCGACAGATCGTAGGCCTGGTCTTTGGTATCGAACCAGGAATCATTTGTCAATTCGTAATCAACGTTCTGGTTGACCATGCTGTTCGCGGTATTGGAAAGCATGCTCAGCGAGTCCCTCACCTTGAAGGTGCGGATATACAGGCTCTGGTCGGAGCCGTACTGGGTGACATTGGAATCGGTTTCCGCAGGCGGCTGGGGAACGGCGAGCAGAAGCGGCCAATCAACGGCCTGTCCGAACAGCGGCCATGCCCACGTCGCGGCGATCAGAAGAATTCGAATTATATACCGCATGTTTTTTTGTACAATTCCAGCCATTGGTAGGGAGAAAGGTCTTCGGCGCGCGCGCCGTGCCCCATGTTCATTTGTGTCAGGATATCGGTAAAATGCTCCCTGCCGCCGTCTCGTCCCAGGACGTTCGCGAGCATTTTTCTTCTCATCCTGAAGCCGCTGTCAACAAACTTGAAGAATGCCTCCCATGACTTTCGTGGCAGCTTGTGCTCCAGGTTCCGTTCCACCACGAGCCTGACCACCGCCGAATCAACCGCGGGCTTTGGAAAAAAAGCGCCCGGCGGCACGGTAAAAAGAATTTCTGGCGCGCCGAAAAACTGGCAGAATACCGACAGAAATCCCATCTGTTTTGAATGGGGCTTTGCCGCGATCCTCTGCGCCACTTCGCGCTGCACCATAAACGTAAACGACAGGATGTCTTCCCCGTAAGAAAGCGTCTTTTTTATGATCATCGCGCCGATGGAATACGGAAGGTTCCCCACCACGTGCAGGGGAAATCCCGCCGCTGCAAAATCAAACGCGAGCGCGTCGCAACGGTGAAGCGTCCATGTTCCAGGCCCGAGTTCTTCAGCGAGACCGGCGACCAGGTCAGCGTCGACTTCCACGCAGTGAAAAAAAGGATACAGGGTTTTGAGGTGAACGCTCAGAGCGCCCTTGCCGGGGCCTATCTCAAGAACATTTTCTCCCCGAGAGGCGCCAACGCTTCTGGCGATTCGCTCCGCGTATGATACCGCGGTAAGAAAATGTTGTCCCAGGTGCTTTTTGGGTCCCATGCTTCAGGACGCAGCTCCGGTTGCATTTTCCAGGATACGGTTCCGTATAAAAACGGCGTTTCCAGGCAAATGAGATTGACAACGCTCAACAGAAAACGTAATTTCTACCATGTCCGTCCGCATAAAAAAAGGAGCGTTGCGTGAGAAAAAAGGTGTTCATCGTCCTGCTGGCATTGGTCGCCGGCCTTTCTTTCTGCCAGACAAAAAAAACCGTCGAAAAACCAACGCCACAGCCCGAGCTTCGAAAGGTAGAATTCGTGCCCCCCGCCGATTCGGTGGTGACCATGGAGCAGATGAAAAAATGGCTCGTGTGCAATTCCTACCTTGATTCCCTGAGCGTTATTTATAAGGACTCCTTTTCAGTGAACGACGCCGCCCGCCAGGCGAGATATCAAGAGGATTTCCTCAAGGCCCAGGACAAAATCTGCGTGCGAGCCGGCCTCACGGGCGGCTATGCAGAGTATTGCTGGATCTTAAAGAGCATCGGCAGCCCGGCGAACAGGAAGATCGTCGATTCGCTCAAATTGACAACATACAAATAGTACCGTTTTAAAAATACAGCCCACCGTAAACCTGAATTAACGATTTTCCCGAAAAATCATAATCGTATTTGACCGCTGCGCGGAACACGCCGAGCTGATCGAACTTCCAAAAGGCGCCGATGCGGGAAATCGTTTGGGTGCCTGCTCCCAGAAAATGCTTGATCGGCGAATCGGCATCCGGCTTTGGAGGATCCTGGAACACGTCACGGATATTGCCCCCGCGGACCGACGAATTGGTCCGCATATTGGTAAAGGTGAGACCGGCGGAGTTTTTAAGCGAGACTCTGCTTTCACATGATAGAAATAGAAGGTCAGAATTCGGCCCCAGCGGAGCGCCGAGGCAGACGTTGAAGTTGTCGTAGCGGGCGGCACCGCCGAAGAAATGGGTATAGACCCAGGGTTCGACCCTGCAGTATTCCGCGGTAGCGGTCAAATCGTGCGACAGCAGGCTCGTGAAATACTGGGCGCCGACGTCGAACGCCCATTTATTCCCCCAGTCGTCCGAAAGAATGGTCCACGGTGTGGTGAAATCATCAATAAAAATCTCGCAATACCAGCGGAAATCGTCGGGCCACGACAAGTTGAAGTCAAAGGACAGAGCCTTGTTGTCCCGATCTCCGAGGTAATGCTCCATAAAGGCATAAGGTACAAACGGAATCATATACGCAATTTCCCAGGTCCGGGTAACACCGTAGTACTCCGACCGGAGCGCATTGGCGGAATCCGGAGCGGTATGCGGCTCGTTGGTGGTGCTTCCGTTGATGACCACCTCGGTGAGCGCAGCGGTAAACCGGTTTTTAAACAACGGCACCTGTATTCGGTGTGTGTAAAAATACTTCGGCATGTCCTTGTCGCTTTTCAATTGCCCAAAGGCCTGAATATATTCCATGAAGCCGAACGAGAGCTGGCCGCGCAGATACGTTTCGGGCGGGGCGTCCCCGGAGAACGTGAGCGGGCTTGCCAGCGCGGGTCCCTGCTTGATTTTATCAACCGCCACGTCGAGGCGGAACGGCGAACCGATATAGACGATACCGCCGCGCAGCAAATCGGACGAGCGCGCGTGGCTGGAATCGGCCCTTGAATACAGATTGTAGGGCAGGCCATTGTAGGGCTGATAATCGGATTGATGGTACATGGTGTCTGAACGATAGTCCGTCCACACGTCCATTCCCGAATAAAAGGAGACCGGACCAAGGCCCGCCTGCAGGGACGGGCTGGCGGTACCGCGCACATAGCCGGCGTCTTTAGCGCCGAAGCTCCCGGCGTTGGTGTCGGCAAGAACGAGCCGCACGCCGACCTGCGCATCATGTTTCTTGTTTTTCCAATGCAAAAGCGCATTGTCGGGGGAAATTCGCTTCCGTAATTCGCGGATGTCAGCCTTCTCGGCATCGGAAAGCCGGACGGAAAGCGAGTCTGCCTTTGAAAGAAACGAAAGCACATCGCACACCGTCATCGGCTGAGTGAAAAATGATGCGGGGAGCGGGAGGGCATACCGGGTCGCCAGACGGTACATCACGGCATCAACGGCAGGATCAACGGACAATGCGGGACATATTTCGGCGTGCACCTGCGAGCAAAAAAGAAAAGCGGCGCTGGCCAACGCGGCGACGAAGCCTTTTTTCATATACGATGAAAATAATTCAATGAGGCGCATGTTTCTCACCGCTTGTCCAAAAAGACTTCACTTTCCATATACCCCGAGCGTTGCATCATTTGGAATACTTTTTTTGAATTTCCACTATAAATTTAAGGTGTTTTTTAACATAGGGAATCTGCGAATACGGTTCCGGCACCGGGCGGGCAAGCGCTTTTTTGCATACGGCGAGACACTCGTTTCTGCCGCCGAGATTGTCGTAGCTCGATGCCATGATCTGGTATCCTGAAAGTAAATCGGACCAGTTTACCGGAATCCGGTTTTCAGAACTCGCGACCAGTTTTTTGGCCCAGCCGATGGCGTCGGGCCACAGGTGTTTCCATAAGGCAATCCGCGCCTTGAGCCGGAGAAAAATGGTGTTTGAGGGCAGCTCTGCGAGTACCGTGGACGCTACCGAGTCGGCGACGTCGTACTGGTTCCTTTCGAGCAGCATCCAGCACAGCGAGTTTTTTGCGACGTAGGAATACGGGAAAGCGGCCTTCGTTGACAGCCACACCTGATCGAGCCCCTCTTTTCTCCGGTCGCCGAAAAAAGGAAGCCATTTGAGGTGCTGGCTGATGTAATAATTAAAAATTCCTAGACCCAGGTACGCAGGATAGAAATCCGGGTCGCTTTTTATGACCCGTTTGAAAACGCCCAGCGAGTTCATTCCGTACCGGACCGCCGAAGGCCAGTTTCCGACCTTTGCCTGGATGATGCTTATGCCGCCCTGTAGGTTGCCGACATAAAAAAGGCACGACAGTGAATCGCGCCCTGTCTTGCCGGGCAGGTCTTTATTCAAGGTCTGGATCGCGGCGCACGCTTTTTTAAAAAAAGAATCGACCTCAAGGTTATAGGATTCGTAATCGAGTATCCTGGTTTGTATCGAAGCGACAACGAGGTAAGACGCATCGGCGTTGTCAGGATCCATGGAAAGAAGAAGATTTGAAAAATATTCGGATTTGTCGTAGCGCTGGTGAACCAGGTAGAATTTTGCGGAATCTAGGAAGTTTGCCGATGAGTCCTGCTGGCAAGAAGCGCTCAAATAAAAAATATAGAGCGGATAAAAAACAATGGGAAAGCGCTTCATGCAAAATCCAAGAATTTTAAACCGACAAATTATGAAAAAAAAACAAAAAACACTTTTAAAAGCGCGAAAAAGCATTTACCTTTTAAATATACAACCGAATCATCGCTTGGGGTGTTTTCTGATGTAAAATCATGGCATGATTGATAAAAAAATGGCAATCATTAATAATTATTTTTTTTTTGCAGTTACAGAACTATATTTATTACATACTAATTTTCGTGATGGTACTTCTATCAAATTTTCATGTTGTTGAAATAGCTGGCAAAGTGCCATTAAACCGATAAAATACGGGAATCATCCTTTGACCCCCACACTTAAATGAAAAGGAACTCCCCTATGGGAATGAAAGACTCGTCGTCACATCGGATCAAAGCAGCAATTTTTCTTCTTTCCACCATCTCTTGTGTTTTTTCCGTGTTTGCAGACGGATTGCCCGGCGAATACCTCATTACGCAGCGTTGGCGCGACCTGTTTTCTCGTTATTCGCCCTCCACCAATCCCGCTTTCATAACCGAAGCAAATTACATTGACCTTCGCGCATGCCAGGGATTTGTGTTGGACGGATGGTCTCAGCTTACGGAACTCGGCGCTACTTTTCCCGTGGGATTGTACGAATCGTGGGGTGTTTCCTACTTCACCGAAGGCGCGGGCGATATTTCGGCAAACGGATGGGACCAGGTGAACGGCGTCGTGGTTGATTCGGGAAAGGTCTCAAACCGGAACAATCTGCTCATGGCCACCTACGCCAACAATATCTGGGGCGGGCTCAGCATCGGCGTGAACCTGGGACTTTCGATGAACACGAACTTCGCGCATACCATGGCCGACTGGCTTTATAACCTGAGCGGCGACGTGGGGCTCACCTACCGGCTCGCGATGCACCCGGTGTACGGCGAGCATATCATCGGCATTTCGTTCCAAAACATTTTAGAACCGATCCTCGATAATTTACATTTGCCATCTAACATGAGCGTTGCGAGTTATACAAACAATATCAAATTCTCATGGCTTGCGTATTTTCTTGAGAAACAGATCGAGGCAGGGCTTGACATAAGCACGAAAAATCTTTACGAGGCCCTCGCTAACGGTTCACCACCGAAATTAATTAACGGTACCGATACGGTGACGAGTAAAAACGTTATCGAATACGACTACAACTTCCGCTTGGGCGGCTGGCTCATGCGCATGCTCAACGTTTATTTCCTCATGGGAAACATCCGGCAGTCCAACGAATATTACGGGTTCGCCATAGGCGTCAACTTTCCACACTTTAACGAGGGAAGGGACCTGCAGTTCCTGTACCAGTTCATCGGCATGACCCAGGAGGACCAGGTGTCAACCCATTCGGTGTATATCCGCGGCGATGTCGGAATGCACCGAGAAGAAATGTACGCCCGGCGCATGGCGCGCGCGCTCGACCTCGCTCCCAACGAGCTGTACAACAGGGCCTGCAAGCTGTATTACGAAGGCAAATACTGGGACGCCTTTTTCCTGTTCAGCCAGATACTGGTCCAGTTCCCCAACTTCTTCAAAAACGACTGGGTGCAGTACTACCGCGGTGCGTGTCTGGAGAAGCTTGACATGAGGGAGCTCTCGGCGCAGAATTACCGCGACGCGAAAAAGGACTACCCCAAGAGCTCGATCATCCCCTATGCGGACCTCGGGCTCATGCGTATCGCTTACCGCGACAACAACACCGCCGGCGTGAGCGAGCAGTTCTCATTGCTCAATTCTAACGCGGTCCCGGACTCGCTTAAATATCACGCGTATTATCTCATGGCCGAACAGGACATGCGGGACAAGAACTATCAGCCCGGCATTCAGCTCTTCACGGCCATCCCCGAAACGCACCCCGAGTATCCGTTTGCCCAGCACTCGGCAGCGGTTTCGTATGTCCTCACTTACAACATGGAAGACGCGCTCAACGCGCTCGGCAACGCCATCGAGGCAAAGGCGCAGACCAACGAACAGCATGAAATCGTCAATCGTTCGTACCTGTTTCTCGGCTACATGTTTTACGAACAACTGGCGCTTTCCAAGGCGATCACCGCATTGCGCATGGTCCCTAAGCAGAGCTATTATTATGAGGATGCGCTCCTGGGAATGTGCTGGACCGCACTCCGCGCCCGGCAGTGGAACGACTGTATCACCAACGGCCAGGCGCTCCAGAAGCTGTCGGCCAAGCCGTCGCTCCAGTGCGAGGGCAGCCTCATCGAGGCATACGCACACCTGATGCAGAAGAATTACGACGCCGCTCTCTCGGTGCTTTCGGCGGCGTCACAGAAGGCGGCTGCGCTCAAGGCGCCGCCGGCCGACACGCTCGAAGCCGAGCAGGTGAAATACCGCGTGAACCGAAAGACCTACGAGGTGCTCGCGTTCGACGTGAACAAGCTTTCGCTCGAGCTTCCCTCCTCCACCGTCCTGCACCAGACCGACAGTCTGCGCAAGGTCCAGACCGAGGACAAGGACAAACTTGACAAATTCGAGGTCTTTGCCGACGAGTTCTACCGATCCACTTTCTTCTCGCGCAACATCGCCGATATCAAGAACGACATCGACTACGCGCTCGCCATAGTGCAGAAAATATCGCACCAGACCGACAAGACCGATACGCAGCAGAAGATGGAGGAGAAGCAAAAGGAACTCGACCAGGAAATCCAGAAACTCAAACAGCAGATGGAGAATGGTCCCGAAAAGAAGAAATAAAGTATCCGACTAAAGCGTGAGCGGCCTGCCGGGTGGTTTCCCCGCGGGCCGCTTCTTTTTAAAAGTTATTTGCCCAGCTTTTCCTTAGCTGCCTTTGCCTCGGGAGAATCAGGGCAGGTGGAGATGAGTTTCTGCCAGACCAGCTTTCTTTTTTCCAGCGCCTTTTTTATCTCAAAAACGAGGCCGAGCTTGTACAGCGAGGCGCACACCTTTTTCCCGTCGCGGTATTTCCTGAGGTAGTCGGTGTAGAGCTGCTCCGCCTTTTCGTACTCCTTCTTGCCGAAGAAACATTCGGCATACCAGTATGCCGCTTCGTCGGCGGTCGGTGATTCCGGGTACTGGTTCACGAGGTCGAGAAAGCCGTTGGCCGCTAGGTCGAAGCGTCCCGCATTGAAATCGCCGCAGGCAATCTGGTACAGTTTGTCAACCTGCGTCTTCTTCTGCGTCGCGTCGGCGGAATCGGCCGCTGCCTTTGCCTTCCACTGTTCCTGCATCTCCTGCGTCTTCTTGTCGATCATCGAAAGCTTGTATTTGCTTTCCGAAAGGCTGCCCTCGAGCGACGAGACCTTCTGGCCGAGCTCCTCGAAGCGCACCTGCATGTCGGCACGGATGAGCCGCAGCAGCTCGTTCTGGTTCTTCTGCTCCTTCTGGAGAAGGGTGTCGCGCGACGCCATTTCGGTCCTGAGTGAATCAACGCGCGCCTCTACTTCCTTTAGCTCCTGGATGCGCAGCAGGGTGATGGAGGAGCATCCGGAAAAAAGCGAAAGGAACATGCCGGACAAGATAATGATAATTTTGGAGGTCTTCGCCATAAAGTCCTTCCCACGTGGAATAGTGGACACATCGCTGATATATAAAATTATGATTGCGGAAACGATGAAGCAAATGCAAAAATGCCGCGGGGATTAAAAATTCGACCAGTCCGGCATCTTTGCGGTTCCCGTGCTGGTGAGCCGGATCAGGCGCGTGCCGTCTGATTTTGCCGCGTACAAGTCGGATTTAGGTCCGCGTTTGCTCGAAAAAACAATGTGCATTCCGTCAGCCGCCCAGGCAGGGTATTCGTTTTCGCCGGGGCAGCTGGTGACTTGGAAGACGCCCGAGCCGTCGGTTTTCGCGGTCCAGATTTCGAACTTGCCGTTTGTCAAACACTGGTAGGCGATCCTGTCCCCCTTCGGCGACCAGGCAGGCGAGTCCTGGTATCCGCCCTCGAACGTGAGCTGGTGCACGCTGGAGCCGTCCGCGTCCATGATGAAAATCCGCGGCCCTCCCACCCGGTCGGACGTAAATGCGATCTGATACCCGTTGGGCGACCAGCACGGCGAGGTGTTGATCGCCTTGGTTTTGGTGAGCCGTTTAACGTCAGTCCCGTCGAGGTCGCAGGTGTAAATCTCCATGGTGCCGTCGCGGGAGGAGGTGAAAACCACTTTTCCGGTGATGGGAGAATACGCCGGCGAGGACTCGACGAAACGGTTGTTCATGAGCGCCCCGCCCTTCCCGCCGAAGGTCGCCTTGTAGATGCTCGGGTGGCCGCGGATGAACGAGGTCCATAAAAACATGGTTGAATCGACGAACACCGGGAAAATGTTGACCGTTGCCGCCGCTATGAGCTGGTGCATGTTTTCGCCGTCCCAGTCCATGATCATGATGTCCTTTTCCCTAGCGCCTTCGTCCTTGACAAACAGCATCCTGCTTTCGAAAATGCCTTTGTCGCCGAACAGCGTGGAAACGAGCATGTCGGCAAA
Organism: Chitinivibrionales bacterium; assembly: GCA_035516255.1. Classification (NCBI taxonomy): domain Bacteria; kingdom Pseudomonadati; phylum Fibrobacterota; class Chitinivibrionia; order Chitinivibrionales; species Chitinivibrionales bacterium. The sequence continues at coordinate 84,985 of DATJAL010000001.1, forward strand.
GCGGTGCGCCATCATGCCCGTCTGGCCCATTTCGCCTTCGTATTTTTTCTCCAGCAGGGCATCCGAGGTTTTCGCATCGCGCAGCGTGAACTCCACGCGCACGTATTTGCCGAACACCTCGTATTCGCCGTCGATGTACAGCGGCACGTTGCTCTTCGCAAGCTCGGCGGGATCTGCCTTGAGGACGCGCAACACGTTTACCCGTCCGGAAAATTCAAGGTCGGCGGCGAGCACCTTCCACGGTTCGTTTTTTGTGACAGCGGTTTCGCCTGAATTTTTTAAAGGAAGGAGGGCGATGGAGATGGAATCGAGGTTGGAGGCATAGGATTCAAGGGTGATGCGCTCGGCGAGCGGAGCGTTTATGCCTAAGATGACAGCAAAGGATATCAGAACAAGGGTGCGCATCATCGCTGATACCTCCAATCGTCTTGCGGGTTATTGCTTGACGCAGTGTAAAATATATTTGAGATCAAGCCTGTTTCCGGACCAGCCGGGCGGAAGCTTGCCGAACGGCGCCGCCATCGTGACGGCCCTTACCGCCAGGTTGTCGAGCGTGGATATCCCCGACGACTCTTTCACCACAACCGGTGAAATATCTCCGCCGGGAAAAATGGTGAAAAACACCGTGACTGCAGCGTCTTTTTTTTGCGTTATGCCGCTTGGAGGTTTCCAATTTTCCTCGACTTTCGAAATAACGCTGTTGATATACCACGCATATTTGAATGACTGACCTGCAGTGATTTCCGAAACGCTGGCGGGGATTGCGTCGAGCAGTTCCTCCAGCTGGTCTGTATTCTCCTTTGTATTTTCTTCCTTCTTGGACGCTTGTTTCGACTTTTTCTTCGCCGGTATTGGATTGGCCGTCTTTGGCTTTTTGACCGCCTGCGCAATTTTCTGCTGGATCGCGGTCTTGGGCATGCTCACCAGGGTGAATGTTTTAGGACGCTCATATTTTTCGGAGTGGTAAAACAGCGTGGCAAGCAGCGGTATTCCGATCAAAATCACGGCATGAAAAATCGCGGAGATGACAACCACGGGCGCGAATGAATCTTCATCCGCCTTGCTGCTTACGCGCGGCAAAACGGCAGCCGCAGACGCGACCATCAGGAGCCACCAGCTTCCTCTTTGGCCGGCAGCGTGAGAAACCCGAGCTTGACCACGCCGGCATTCTGCACATCGGCGATGACGCGGATCACCAGGCCGTAGGGCACCTTCTTGTCCGCGTTGATGAACACCGGCGTCTTCACGCGTCCGGCGAACACCTCCTTGAAGCGCTTCTTGAAGTCGCCGAGGTTGATGCGCTCCTGGTCAATGAATATTTCGCTGCGGCTGTTGATGGAAATTTGAATGAAGTCGTTGACTTCCACGTTTTCGGCGTCGGCCTTGGGGAGGTCGACCTGAACGCCCTGGGTCATCATGGGCGCGGTGATCATGAAGATGATGAGCAGCGTGAAAACGACATCGACGAGGTTCGTGATGTTGAGGTCCGCTATCGCTTTTCTTCTTTTGCCCGATTTCATTGCGGCGCTCTTTCCTTCAGGCGGCCGGCTTTCCCGGATGTTTGTCGCGGTACAGCACGCTTAGAATATCCCTTTTCAAATGGGAAAACATGAGGTTCTTGTATTCGGAAAGCTCGTTTTCCACCCTGTCAACCTGGTGGACGAAGTAGTTGTAGAACAGCACGGCAGGGATCGCGACCCCGAGGCCCACGAGCGTGACCACAAGCGCCTCGGCGATGCCGGGCGCCACCACGGGCAGGCTCGCCGAGCCCTGGTTTCCGATCTCGTAAAAAGAGTCCATGATCCCCCACACCGTTCCGAGCAGCCCGAGAAACGGGCACACGCTGCTGGAAATCGCCAGCAGGATGAGGCCCGTGTCAAGCTTCCTCGAGATTTCGGAAAAAAGCGTGTCGATGCGTTCGAGCGCAATCGCAAACTGGTTCTGCAAAAAGAAAGACCAGTCGCTGACCCCGCTGTGCGATTTGGAATCGTCGATGATGCGCCGGAACTCGCCCGCGCCCTTTGCGCCGAGCTGTCCCATGGGCGATTTGAGGAGCTGTGCGTCCGCTTTTTCGACATCGGTCAATGCCGTCATAGCCAGATATTTTTTAAAAAAAAGCCTGCTTCGCTTTGACACCCGTCCGAGGTAATAGAACCTGTTGAAAATCACGGCCCAGGTGACTATGGAAAAAATCCCGAGCAATACCAGGATCGAGCGCGCCACCCAGCCTGACCTGAGTATCATGTCAACAATGGGAATGTTCATGCAGTATCCTTTCAAGGGCGCCGGAAAGAGTTTTCCGGCATGATGTACTCATCATAAAATATAATTTTTAAAAAATATTGAGAGGACAAGAATTGCTGATATCGCCGATTTAGTCTCCTTTGTCTGCGGCTCGAATCCATGTCTTCATATCGTCGATCGCGCGATGGCACAATTGCATTTGGCGTTCTTTTTTTGGCAGTTTGCGCGAAGTATCGGAAAGCGCTGGCAGCAGGCCGAAGTGAAAACTTGAGGGAGAAAATGGTTTTAATTTCGAACCGGTCACATAATGCAACAGCGAACCGAGGGCGGTTGTTTCAGGAGGATTGTTGACATGGTTCTCCCGGATCCTTCCCAGAACGAATTTTGCGGCGGCATGTCCGGTCGCGATGCTTTCAACATACCCTTCATTGCCGCACAATTGGCCGGCGCAAAAAAGCGACGGCATTGATTTAAAGGAAAGGTCGGGCGCCAGAAGCGAAGGTGAATCGAGGTAGGTATTGCGGTGACATGAACCGAACCGCAGGAATTCGGCATTCTCGAGACCGGGGATCATCCTGAAAACCCGCTTCTGTTCCGCCTGGGTGAGCCTGGTCTGGCACGCGACAAGGCTGAAACTGCTTCCCGCCGCGTCTTCGCGACGCAACTGGCACAGCGCAAACGGCCGTTTTCCGGTGGACGGATCGGAAAACCCCACGGGTTTGAGCGGTCCATAGGCCATTGCAAGCGGGCCGCGACGTGCAATGATATCGAGGGGAAGGCACGCTTCGAAAAAACGCTCCTCCTCGCCCGCATGCGGAGAAACGGTTTGTGCAGATTTCAGCGCCCCGTGAAACCGTTCATATTCTTCCCGTGTAAACGGGCAATTGCAGTAATCGTCCCGATCCAGCCGCCAGCGCGAGCCGAAAAACGCTTTTTTAAAATCAATCGATTCCCTGCTGACAATCGGCGCGATGGCGTCGTAAAAATATAATGAGTCGGCCGGAAATGTTTTTTGCAGCCATTCAGCCATCGGCAATGAAGTAAGAGGACCTGTTGCCAGTATAACGGCATCGTGACCCGCGGGAGGCTCGCGGGCTTCGGCGGTCTGCAAGGAAATGCCGGGTGATGCTTTCAATTCTTTCATCACTTCTTCGGAAAACGCTTTTCTGTCAACGGCCAGGGCTTTCCCCGCAGGTAGTGACGTTTTTTTCGCGCTGGAAAGCAGCGGGCTGCCAAGCAGCGCGAGCTCTTCCTTGAGCAGCGCCAGCGCGGCGGGAAGTTCTTGGGATTTAAACGAGTTTGAGCATACCAGTTCCGCAGGGAGTGCGGTGGCATGCGCCGCAGTAGTTTTAGCGGGACGCATTTCGTAAAGGGTGACGGCAATGCCGCGGCGTACGAGCACAAGCGCCGCTTCGCATCCGGCAAGGCCGGCGCCGATAATGCCGATTGATGGCATTGAAAGCTTCCTTAAAAAAATAGCCACAGATACACAGAGAGCACAGAGAAAGTTAAAATATAGTTGGAAGTTGAAGGTTGAAAGTTGAAAGCAAGAACACAAAACGCCTTCAACTTTCAAGTCCCAACTTAAACTACATGTTTTCTCTGTGTCCTCTGTGTCTCTGTGGCAACTCTTTTTTACCCTTCCACCTGCGCGGGTTCCCCCGTTGCGCCGGGAACGGGGAATTCCGCCCTGCAATTCGGACACCGGTGATAAACGCCTTTACGCTTTGTGTCTTTATAAACAAGAATGCCGAAACCGCATTGCGGGCATTTCTGCGCAACGGGCCTGTCCCAGGTGGCGAAATTGCATTTTGGATAGTTGCTGCACCCGAAGAAAAGACGCTGCCGCTTCGTTTTCCGCTCGATGATCTGGCCGCCGCATCCCTCGCGCGGGCAGGTGACGCCGGTGGATATCGATTTGGTGTTTCTGCACTCGGGATAGCGCGAGCAGCCGAGAAACCGGTTCCCGTTGATGTTGAGCACCACCATGGGAGAGCCGCACTTGTCGCATAGTTCGGAGGACTTGACCGGCGCCGGTTTCTCGAGCGGCTCGGTGTAACGGCACGCGGGAAATCCCTGGCAGGCGAGAAAACGCCCGTTCCTGCTCCACTTAATGACAAGCGGGAATTTCTTGCATTCGGGGCAGGTGCGCCCGGTCACGGTCTGGTTGGCCGCCTTGAGGTCGCGGATGTTCGATTTGACGCCCTCGAGCCGCTTGGAAAACGGCCCGTAGAAGTCCTTGAGAACCGAAACCCACTCGGCCTCGCCAAGCTCTATTTTGTCAAGAGAATTCTCCATGGTCGCGGTGAAGCCGACGTCGAACACGTTTGAAAATTGCTTGACGAGAATGTCCTTCACCATGAACCCCACCTCGGTGGGCGCGAACCGCTTGTTTTCGACATTGACGTACTTCCGGCGCTTGAGCGTGTCGATGATCTGCGCGTAAGTGCTCGGCCTGCCGATGCCCTTGTCCTCGAGTTCCCGCACGAGCGTTGCCTCGGAATAGCGCGGCGACGGCTGTGTAAAATGCTGTTTATCAAGGAGCTTCAGGAGGCCTATCGTATCGTTTGCCTTCACCTCGGGAAGGTTATCGTTCACGTCCTCGCCGTTTTCCTGCGTTTCCTCGGCGCTTTCGTCGTACAGCGTGAGGAAACCGTCGAATTTCAGTATCGACCCTGTCGCCCGGAACACGCACCCGCCGGCCGTGATATCGATCCTCGTTGAATCAAACAGAGCATTCTCCATCTGCGACGCAAGAAACCGCTTCCAAACGAGGTCGTACAGCCGGTGCTGGTCCTTGCTTAAAAACTGCCTCATCTTATCAGGGGAAAAATCCATTGACACCTGCGATGGCCTGATGGCTTCGTGCGCATCTTGGGCGTTCTTGTTTTTCGCATAGGTGCGCGGGCCCTCGGGCAGGTATTTGGCGCCGAACTGCGAACCGATAAGGGAACGCGCACTTACAATGGCTTCCTGGGCAATGCGGGTCGAATCGGTGCGCATGTAGGTGATGAGCCCCATACTGCCGAGCGAACCCAGTTCGAGACCTTCATACAATTGCTGCGCGATGATCATGGTTTTTGTTGCCGAATAGTTGAGTTTTCGCGCCGCCTCCTGCTGGAGCGTGCTGGTAATGAATGGCGCATAGGGCTTTCTCATTTTTTCAACGCGTTGCACGTCGTTCACCACAAACGGCTTGTCCTGCACCCGATCCATGATTGTTTTTACGGAAGCCTCGTTGGGAAGAACGGGTTTTGCACCGTCGACGGCGGCGAGCTTCGCCCAGAACCCGGTGCCTGAATGTTCAAGTTGCGCGTGTAAAGACCAGAATTCTTCCTTTACGAATTTTTTTATTTCTTCTTCACGCTCACAGATGAGGCGCAGCGCCACCGACTGCACGCGCCCCGCCGAAAGGCCGCGGAACACCGTTCGCCACAGAATCGGCGACACCTGATATCCCACGATGCGGTCGAGTATCCGGCGCGCCTGCTGCGCGTTGACCTTGTTCATGTCTATTTCACCCGGCTTTTCAATGGCCGAAAGCACGGCGGGCTTTGTTATTTCGTTGAAGAGCACGCGCTTCACGTTCGCATTCGATTTTGCGATGTACTGTGCGACATGCCAGGCGATTGCCTCCCCTTCGCGGTCCGGGTCGGGCGCCAGATATACGACGTCGGAGTGCGCCGCGTCGTCCTTGAGGGTTTTCAGGATGCGGTTCTTTCCCTTGGCAACGGTGTATTTGGGCTTGAAATCGTTCGCTATATCAACGCCGAATTCCTTTCCCGGCAGGTCGATGATATGACCCATGGTCGCCCGAACGGAATAATTCTTGCCGAGGTACTTGGAAATGGTTTTGCATTTTGCAGGAGACTCAACAATAACCAGATGCTTGGGCATACTTTAACGTGTTCCTTTATTTGTAAATGTTGCTGCCTATGTTCAATTATCAATGTCTGAAATGCCTGGTTCCGGTGAACACCATCGCGATCCCGAACTTGTTGCACGCCTCAATCACTTCATTGTCCCGCTTGGAGCCGCCCGGCTCGACAATATAACGGATGCCGGCCTTGTTTGCCTCTTCGATGTTGTCGGGAAACGGAAAATAAGCGTCTGAGGCGAGCACCAGCTCAGAAAATTCCTTTGTGAAATCGCCCGCGATTGTCTTCTGCTCAGCGGCGAAATTCTCCCTTGCCTTGGTGATTGAAAGCTTTCTCAGCGAATCGACGCGGTTGGGCTGGCCAGCGCCCATGCCCACCACGCGGTATACGCCAAGACCGTATTCCTGCGCCAGCACGATGGCGTTTGACTTCGTGTGCTTGCATGCCTTCCACGCGAACTTGGCGAGCGGCGCCTTGCTTTCGGGGAACTGCGCCTTGGTCACCGTGTCCCATTTCTCGCATTCCACCACGTCGCGGTCCTGCTTCAGCATTGCGCCGATGACATGTTTATAGACAAACCGCTCCTCTTTTTTATCATTGAGCTCCCCAACCTTGAGAATGCGGAGCTGTGAACTTTTATCTTTTAAATAGACAAGCGCTTCAGGAGAAAAATCAGGGGCTATAAGTATTTCCACGAATCGTCCTGCAAGAACCTTTGCCGCGGCCAGATCCACGGGCTGAGAAACCGCAATGACGCTTCCGTACGCAGATATCGGATCACCCGACCATGCGGCCGAAAGCGCCTCCGCAAGTGTTTTTCCCGTAGCATAACCGCACGGATTGGTGTGTTTGATCACTGCTGCCGCGGGAACATCGGCAAGTTCCTTTACGGCCTCCAGAGCCGCGTCACCGTCAACGATGTTGTTATACGAAAGTTCCTTGCCGTGAAGCTGGACGGCGGTTGCCATGCTCGGCTCGGTGCATTCCCTTGACTTATAAAACACTGCTGATTGGTGCGGATTTTCGCCGTAGCGCAGTTCGGTGCCGTTCCTGAAATTAAGCCGCAGCACTTCCTCATTAAGGTATTTTCTCGAAAAGTAAACGTCGATTGCGGAATCGTAATCCGCGGTATGGCCAAAGGCCTTTACGGCAAGGAACTTCCGCAGGTCATGGGGAACGCCGCCGCCCTGTATCGCGCCGGCGACCGCGGCGTAGTCCGCGGGATCGACCACCACGGTCACATACGCGTGGTTTTTCGCGGCGCTGCGTATCATTGCCGGCCCGCCGATGTCGATGTTCTCGATCGCCTCCTCCACGGTGACGCCGGGTTTTTCAATGGTCACCTTGAAGGGATACAGGTTCACCACGACAAGGTCAATGGGCACGATCCCGTTCTTTTTCATCTGTTCGAGGTGTCCGGGATTGTCGCGCACCGCCAGAAGGCCGCCATGGATCTTCGGGTGCAGGGTTTTCACCCTGCCGTCCATTATTTCCGGGAAACCCGTATGGGAATCAACGGTCTTCACCGGCACGTTGTTTTCGGAAAGGATCCGGGCGGTCCCGCCGGTTGACAGTATCTCCACGCCGTTTTGGGCAAGGGTGCGGGCAAGCTCCACGATCCCTGTTTTATCCGAAACACTGATGAGGGCCCTGGCGATCTTTAGCTTGTCCGTCATACACCTGCTCCCGGAAATGAACGGTTTTTAATTGAAAGACCATAGAAAATGGTTGATTCTACTGGAAAATGCAAAATTGTTTGAAAAACAAAAAAATCATCATATTTATATTCTGGCAAATTTAATAAGGAAAATGATTCAAAATTTCCATATTATAAGGAAAGAAATTATCTTGACATGGCAAGATTGAGGGAAAGAATTGCTCCCGGATTGCGTATCACCATAAGAGCCTATTAATCCATCAGCATATTTTTCTATGGCAAGACAAGGCCTATCCTCTCCGGTCGAATTCCATTTTCAATCGAAAACGAAAAATAAACCTGCCTTGCCTTGCCAAGCAATTCGGTGAGCGGTATGGGTCCATAATGACGCGAATCATCGGAGTGGCCGGCATTATCGCCAAGCGCGAATACATGTCCATGCGGAACAATAATTACATTTCCCTCGAGCTTGAGCGTGTCACCGGGCAATCCGCCTATCCTTTTTATGAATAATTTGCTCCTGTCGTCAGGATAGCGGAAGAGAATGACATCGCCTTTTTTCGGCGCATGATGCTTGTAATACGTTTTGTCCACAATCACATAATCCCCCGGAACCACCGCCGGCGTCATTGATGCGGTGACGATCCTGCAGAATTGCACGATGCCGTCCGACACGTACGAAAACGCTGCCGAGGAAATGAAAACCGAGCACAGCATCCACATTGCGGTGTAGAAATACCACCGGTTAAACCACTTCACCATGAACCCTTTTCCCCTGCGTGATGCCGCAAGCCACGCCTCAATGCTGAAAACGATGTAAATGGCCAGGCTGAGCAGCGCCACCATGCCTATACCGAGCATCAGAGACGCATTGGGAAACATCATCACGATCCGGAGTCCCGCGATTACGGTCATGAGGAACAGGCCGAAAAAGCAGAGCCCTTTTGTCAATTCTCCGTTGTACATCTGCCCCAGGCCCGGCAGAATGAGCCCGGCTACAAGCGCGCTAATTTTTTTCCTGTCCTTGATCTGCGCAGCCGAATCCATGCAGCACCTCCGTTTATTATCGTGACAGCACTGGAGCAAATACGGTGTAATATAATCGGATAAAATTGATAATCGCGATTCCGCAGCCGGCGAGAACCGCACCCGTCTGCAGAAAGGCCGCCGCAAGACCTTTGATTGATATTACGGAACGCCTTGCCTTGCGCGCCTCATAAGCGAGGACCGCTTCCATCGTCCTTTCGACAAACCGGTCAGAAGGTACGAAATTATTCATAGCAAACCACCTCCGCCATGCGTATTTAAAATGGCTTTTAATTTCTCACGGGCCCTGAACAGTCTTGTTTTTACCGTATTTCGCGGCAGTTTCCCTCTACTGGATATTTCATCTATACTCATTCCTTCAATACTGCTCAAAATTGTCGACCTGAACGGCTCATCCAACACGGCAAGCGCCGCTTCAAGCGACTTTCTTCGTTCCTTCTGTTCCAGCAGGATGCCGGGATTTCCTTCATGTCCCGTTATTGTTTCATCCTCAGGCAGAGATATTTCTTTTCGCTTTTTCATTTTCCTTATTTCAGAAATGCACCGGTTACGCGCAATCGTAAACAGCCACACTGAAAAAGGCACACCCCGCTTTTCATCAAAATTTCCAATTGACTGATACACGCTGAGAAAAACTTCCTGCCCGATGTCCTCAACAATTCCTTTTTCATGCACGGTATGGTAAATGAAATTGAGCAAATTCCGGTGATACCGCTCCACTAAAACAGAGAAGGAGCCGGCATCTCCGTTTTTTACAAGCTTGATAATTTCGAGATCTTCCACGGTGCAATCCAATGACCTCTTTTACCTGTTCGTTAACACCATAAAATACGCAATATGCCGGAAATGGTTCCCGTAAATAGTGTTTTTATCCGGCAAAAGCCCATTAATTATTTTTTTTCCACGTCGTTTCAGGTTTGATGCCGCACTTATTTCATGTATTTTATTGCAATTACGGCAATTGATGATATTTTTTCTTCAAGGATGGTTGATGTATGGTGGGATGTCATTTCGGACGCTTCTTTCAGGCAACCGTTGCGGGCGGCTCGTATCAGGAAGGGCTGACCGCCGTGGTGCAAGGCGTTCCGCCCGGACTTCTCCTTTCCGAAGAGGAAATCTACGCGGACCTTCTTCTGCGCAAGCCCGGCGCGGACGAGCTGTCGTCGCCGCGCAAGGAACCTGATCTGCCCATCATCTTTACAGGCGTGAATCCCGCCGACACCATTGAGAACGCGGGAAACAAAAACCATACCAACGGAACGCCCGTTACCGTGCTCATTCCCAACCTCGACCGGCATTTTGTCCATGTCAAGCAGTATCAGGACACCAACCGCACGCCGCGTCCGGGCCATGCGTCGTATGCCTCCTTCATCAAATACGGTCCGGACGACGACGCGGTGGGCGCCGGCATTTTTTCCGGCCGTTACACCGCGACCATTGTTGCCGCGGGCAGCATCGCCAAAAAGGTGCTGGCGAAATGCGGCATAAAGATATTCGCATATGTCAAAGAAGCCGCCGGCGTCCGCTGCCCCGATCTCGACATCGCGACCATCGATCGCCGCACGAACTCATACAAGAAAATGCGTCGCGATTTCGACCCGTTTTACCAGGAGGTGTATCGCAAGCGGCGCATTACGCCCGACATGCGCTTTCTGGAAAAAGCCGCCGTGTTTGCCGAGATAGAAAACGAAATCGACGCGATACGCGAGCGCGGGCGCGTTGCCGAGCCGGGCGAGGTGCGCAAAACCTACGACGCACACCCGGTCATCAACTGTCCCGACCTCGATGCGGCGCAGGCCATGGTCGACGCCGTCAGCAAAATCACCGCAAATGGCGATTCAAGCGGCGGCGTGGTTGAAATCGTGGCGACCGGCCTGCCCGTGGGGCTCGGCGAGCCGGTGTTCGGCAAGCTCGACGCTGAGCTCGGGAAAATGCTCGGCATCGGCGCGGTCAAGGGCGTCGAGGTCGGCGCGGGGTTCGGCGTAAAGGACATGACCGGCATCCAGAGCAACGACCAGATGCACTCGGAAAAAGGGAAGGTCGTTTTCGACACCAACCAGGCAGGCGGCGTCACGGGCGGCCTTGCCAACGGCGCGCCGCTCGTGGTGCGGCTCGCGGTCAAGCCAACGCCCACGATCGCAAAGCAGCAGCACACCATCGACAAATATACCCTCGAGAACAAGGAGCTTGCCGCGATAACCAGGCGCGACCCGACCATTGTGGCCCGCGTGTGGCCGGTGGCGGAAAATTACACGGCGATGGTGTTGCTTGACAATTTGCTGATGCATTACGGCTATCAGAAATTGCGGGAAATAATTGACAATAAATAGAGAAGAAATAATAATGATTGATTTGACACGTCCCACCAACCAAAGAATGCCTTTTTGATTCATACCGGGGTTTTTTAATGAAATATCTTTTCTCGATGTATTCGATCCTGCTTATCACGCTTTCCGCCGGTGCTTTCGATATCAAAGTGCCCGTCCACTACGACACGCTCCAAAACGGACTTAAAATCATCGTGGTCCCCGATTCCAACGTCGCGGTCGTCTCGTGCAGGCTCTATTATTTCGTGGGGTCCATGTACGAGCAGTTCAGCAGGTCGGGCCTGTCCCACATGTACGAGCACATGATGTTCAAGGGAACGCGGCGGCTGAATACAAAGAATTTTGCCAAGGAATCGGTGTGGCTTGCGAAAATAGATTCGGTCGATAAAATCATCTACGCCCTGAAGAACCGGGGAATACCCGATACCTCGGCCGAGCGGACGAGCTTGCGGAGGGAAATCGTCGGGTACATGGACAAAGAACGTGAATACGTCAAAAAAGATGAGATATGGGAATTATATATGGGCGCCGGCGGCACGCATCTGAACGCGTGGACCGCGGATGACATGACCGGCTACATCGTAACGCTTCCCAAAAACAAGGTGGAACTGTTTTACTGGATAGAATCCGACCGCATGGCCAACCCCGTGTTCAGGGAATTCTACAGCGAGCGCGAGGTGGTGCTCGAGGAACGGCGGATGCGCTATGAAAACCAGCCGGCCAACCGTTTTGATGAATATCTCAATGCTTTGTTCTATATGGCCCACCCGTACCGGCTTCCCACCATCGGCTGGAAATCGGACATCCAGAACTACACGATCCAGGATCTTGCCAACCACGTCAAACGGTTCTATACGCCCGACAACGCTTTGATCGTGCTCGTCGGAAACATCGACCCGGGTAAGGCGGTTTCCGATATCAGGAGATATTTCGGCGGCATTCCGCGTGCCGCGGTGCCCAAACAGGAAGTTGTCACCCGAGAACCGCAGCCCATCGGCGAAACGAGATTCACCGTGCGCGACGAGGCTGAACCGATGATCGACATCCTGTTTCACACCCCCGGCTACAGTAATGACGATCTCTATAAACTTGACATAGTGGAATCAATTTTCTCGGGCCGCAGCGGACGCCTCTACGACCGGCTGGTCAACCGCGAGGAGCTCTGCACCAATGCCGAGGCCAGCAATGCGTTCAGGCTCGACAACGGATACTTCGAGATCACGGCGACCCTTAAAAGAGGAGTCGATCCTTTAAAAGTTGAACGCATTATCAGGGAGGAAGTGGGCACTTTGGTCAAAAAGCCCCCCTCGCCCCGCGAGATGGAAAGAATTAAAAACTCAATACGGATGAATTTTGTGTGGAACCTCAAAAGTCTTGAAGGGCTGTCCGACCGGCTCGCATGGTTCCAGCGGTTGGGCTCATGGAAAGACCTTCTTACCTATCCCGACAAAATCGCGGCGGTAAAATCGGAAGATGTGCCTGCGATCGTTGAAAAATATTTTGATTTTGACAAGGCCACTATCGGGCTTCTGTTGGAGAAAAGCGACAACGATGCAAAGAAACAAAAAGACAAAGCGACAAAGTAAAAAGAGAGAAACCGTAAACAGTATGGAAGATTTCACTAAACTCCTGATTTTCGCAGTGTCCACATTTCTTCTGGTGTCAAACCTGTCTGCCCAGGTCCCTGATTCTCCAAGGAAAATCGTCTACCCGGCGCTCGACTGGAAAGTGCCGCTCGGTACGCCGTACCGGCAAGTGCTCAGTAATGGGCTTGTCGCATATATCGCCGAGGAACACTCGCTTCCCTATTTCAAGCTTTCGGGTTATGTGCGGTACGGGTCCATTTGCGATCCGGCGGGCAAGGAAGGCATCTCATCGCTGATGGCGACCCTCATGCGCACCGGCGGGACGCAAACCTACCAATCGGACACGCTCGACTATCTCATCGACCAGTATGCGCTCAGGATTTCCGTCTCCGTCTCTGAAACGCAGGTGAATTTTTCCTGCGCAAGCCTTTCGGAATACGCGGACACCTGCCTGTTCATGCTTTCGCAGATCCTGTTCCATCCGTCGTTTGAGGACAAAAAAATAAAAAAACAGACATCCCTTTTCCTCGAATCCATTGCGCACCGGTTTGACAATCCCGACCCGATTCTGGACGCCGCGTACGAAAAGGCAATGTATAATGACGGACAGAACAGCAGGCTTCCGACCGCGGCAAGCGTGGCGCGGATCAGCAAAAAGGACATTGTCGCCCTGCACAAAAACATCTTCAAAACCGAAAATATGATCATCGCGGTATCGGGGGATTTTTCCAAAAAAGCAATGGAACAGAAACTGTGCGCGCTGTTTCCGAAGGCCGGAGCCGCGGCCGTGGATTCTCTTTTTCCGCACATCAGCGTCAAGCCGACGGCGAAATCCGTTATCGTCAACAAAGCCATCACGCAGAGTTACATCCGCATGGGGCTTCCGCTGTTCAAGCGGCCGCATGACGATTACTATGCGGTGCAGGTGCTCAACCTCATTCTCGGCGGCGAAGGATTCACCTCGCGCCTCGGCAGCAAGGTGCGCTCGGACGAGGGACTCGCCTATGTCGTCTACTCGAGCGCGGGCTCGAATTATTTCTACCCCTCAACCTTTTTCATAGAATTCCACACAAAAAACGAGACGGCGGCCAAGGCCATGGCGCTTTCATACAATGAGGTCACCCGCATACGGACGTCGGGCGTCACTGCCGAAGAACTTTCACACGCAAAGAAAGTGCTCATTGATGCGTTGCCCTCGATGTTCCGAACGGCCGATGACATCGTTGACAATTACGCAGGCAATGAATACCTTAAACAGCCTCCCGATCATTTTACCGCATACCCCGACAAAATAAACGCGCTTACCCAGGCGGATATCGCGGCGGCGGCAAAGAAGTATCTTGACCCTGCGGCAATCACGTATACCGTCGTGGGCGATACCGCGGTGATTTTTAAAAACGACACGATATCGGGCTTTTCTTTCCGTTCGCAGAAGCCGATTGTTGCGGTGAATAATCCGGATTCGCTCCCGGAAATGAAATGAGCAAGGAGGATTTCCAATGAAAATCGGCATCTTCGTTCATTCACAATCGGGAAACACCGCGCGCCTTGCGCTTGCGGTCACTCACGCGCTTCGTGAAAAAGGCCATGAGGTTGACGTGGAGCTGCTTCGGCCGGTGGGAAAGGTAAACCCGGGAATGCGGCATGTCGAATTAAAAAATGTTCCCGAATTGGAAGGCTATGACCTCGTGATGTTTGCCGGTCCCGTATGGGCATGGAATGCCTCGCCGGTGATCATTTCGCTGCTGCACCAAGTCACCGGCCTCAAAGGGAAAAAAGCGATGTTCTTCCTCACCTCAGGATTTCCCCAACTCATTTCAGGCTGGAGCCGAGCGCATAAAAAAGTCAGGGCGCTGCTCGAGGATTCAGACGCGACGGTCATCGAGGGCGAGTCGTTGTTCTGGGGAATCTGGTGCAGCAAGAAGAGGTTGGATGCAGCGGTGGATAGAATTTGTAAAAAAGTGTTGGGATGATTCTACTTTTATTGCGATTGTTTTTGGATTGCACAAGAGAAATATCAATCCTGGCGTTCTTTGCGAGAACTTTTTTATAGAATATTCGCCGCTAGCTCCGACAGCACCGACCGTTCACCTTTTGTCAATGTAATATGCGCCGCGATCTCCTGCGTCTTGAACTTTTCCACCACATACGTGAGTCCGTTGCTTGACGAATCGATGTAGGGGTTGTCGATCTGGTAGGGATCGCCGGTGAGCACGATCTTGGTGCCGTCGCCCACCCTCGTGATGATGGTTTTTATCTCGTGCGGCGTGAGGTTCTGCGCCTCGTCCACGATAAGGTACTGGTTGTGGATCGAACGGCCGCGGATATAGGTGAGCGGCTCGATCACGAGGATGCCTGTGTCCATGAGTTCCTTGAATCCGCGGATATGCCGCCGCGCCTTGGCCTCGGAGCGCAGCAGCAAGTCCACATTGTCAACAATGGGATACATCCACGGCGTGAGCTTTTCCTCCACGGTGCCCGGCAAAAAGCCGATGTCCTTGCCCATGGGCAGCGTCGGCCTCGACACCAGGATGCGCGAAAAAAGGTTTTCGTCGACCGTCTTGTTCAAGCTCGCGGCAACCGCAAGGAGCGTTTTGCCCGTACCGGCCTTTCCCACAAGGGTCACGAGCTGGATGGCGTCGTTGAGGAGCGCGTCCATGGTGAAAAGCTGCTCCCGGTTCCGCGGCTTAATCCTGAACATGCCTTCCCTGCCTTCGGAAATCAGGCGCACCATCCTTTTTTCTTTGCTGTCGTAGCGGCCAAGGGCAAAATGCAATGGATCGGTGCCGTCAACGAGCGTCACATACTGGTTGGGAAACCACGGCTCGTCCATATCAAGAATGCCTTTTTCCTTGAACGCGTCAACAGCCGCCTTGTCCGTCTTTTTTTCAATGTAACCGGAATACAGCTCCTCAATATCAACCTTGTCTGATTCATAATCCTCTACCACCACGCCCAGCGCGTCGGCCTTGATGCGCAGGTTGATGTCCTTGCTCACGAATACCGTGGGCATGGCGCCTGCCTTTTCCTTTACATCGAAGAGGATGGCAAGGATCATGCTGTCGCGCGGTTTTTCCTGGAACTCGTGCGGGATCCTCCTTACTGCGTCACCGACGGAAAGTTTCACAAACAACGTCCCCCCGCCATCGAGTTTCACTCCTTTGGTAAGTGAGCCTTTGTTCCTGAGCGCGTCAAGATAGCGCGACGTCTGGCGGGCGTTGCGGCCGGTCTCGCTGAGGTCCTTTTTAAAATGGTCAATGTCCTCGATCACCGTGATCGGGATGATGACGTTGTTTTCTTCGAACTTGAAAAGCGCCTGAGCATCATACAAAAGAATGGTTGTGTCGAGAATAAAGTTTTTCATGGAATTTATCCGATCAAATGTGTGAAAATGGCGTCGACTATTAAAATAAATGATTCTTATAAGAAAAAAAGTCGTTCTATTGCAAACGCCGAACGATCAAGTCGTGATATTGCAACCGGCGCTTCTCGTTTGATTCAAACAGAAATGTGTTTTTTATGAAAAATACCAAACAAAATATTTTTTCAGGATTGGCATAACGTTTGAATTAAAGTAATTGCGAGCAGATACCCGGGAAAAAAGCTTTACGCTGCTCACACCTGATAAACTGTTCTTTCAACCACATTCAAAACAAAAGGAGTTAGTCATGGGTTCAGCAATTTTCACTAACGGTAACAATGCATATCAGGTTGCCAACATCATGTATGCAGGTTCTGTTTCCGAAGTTCCGGAAAACCGCCGTCAAAACGGCACCACGCATTCGTTCAAAATGATCACGGGCCTCGGCACCGTTTTCTCCTACTACAAAAACGAGGAGTTTGCCAGGAAATCCCGCGGTGCGTTGGCTGCGATGCTGGATACGGTCAAGCCAAAGGCCTTTAAACATGGAGGGGAATTCATTGACCCTTCACACATTGTTTGTTTCAGCAATGTGATCCAGTTTAAAAAGCCTGTTGGCCCGTACACGCACGGGCTTGTTCTGACGATGGACACGGCAGAGGAAAAAAGCCAGGAAATCTGGCTCAGGTACAAATCGGAAGACCATGCCCAGAAGGCCAGAAAAGCCCTTTGGGCAACGGTGCACAGCGTTAACGGCATGTCCAACCAGACGGAAAAGCCGCCTGTGGCGGAACACGCCGCTTCAACAAGCGCTTTACCCTTCTGATCCGTATTTACTTCTGCTAAAAGAACCGTTCGAACAAGGTGCCGCCTTTCCATGGAAGGCGGCACTTTCATTTTGTGGTTTTCCATATCCCTTTATTTGCAAGTTTACAACGTACGCCACATGATGTTTGCTGTTAGCACGGTGTCAAGAATTTGCAAACAGGGATCCAGTTTCTTCTTTTCGTTTCCGTGTGGAAACTAAGACAAAAAAATGCTTACTTCGAAGACACTGGAGCACAAAAAAAATTACCATGTAATAAATTGAATAATGACCTTAAAATCAAATCAGACAAATCTTGGCACGCTATTAAATACAACATTTCCTTTGAAAAAACGGACAAGATTAACGAGGGAAATTACCGGATTATTGTAAACCGTTGATTTATGCTCTTATCGACAGCATTAAGCCGGACGAAATACACGCCTGAGGGTATTTCTCTTATACTTTTAGAAAAGGAATGCCTGCCTTTTTGCAGGAAAGAGGAAAGAATGGTATTGATTTTTTTACCTTGTGCATTATAGAGACACAAGGTAGTATAGGAAGCGGTCGGCAAGGAAAAATCAATCCTTAATTCATGATTATTTGAGAGCGATACTACCTGAAGAAGGCAAGATTTATTAATGCCGTAGTGCAAGAGAATTGGAGAATTCGAGGCATTTGAGGTAGTGGCGCTTCTGTAAACTCCTCCTGAATCGGATAGAGAATAGAATTCCCCTGCCGCGATAAAGACACGACTATTTGAATTAAAGGCAAGGTCAAATGGAAAAACCGCTGTCGGCATTCTGTAATTATTAATTTTGTTCCAATTAATAAATACCGAATCCCAACCATTGCCTTTAATAAAATAAATATCTCTAGAAGGGCTTTCTCTTAAAGGCTCTGCACTTGTACCAAAAAACATCCCATTAGGGTCTGCAAAAGAAAAAATACTATTCCATGTGCTTCCGTTGTCTTGCGAACGGATAATGTAGTCTTTCATGCCAGAACCATCATAAATGCAGGGGTAACCCGTATAACATGTTACTTTTTGTGTATCACAGACAAGAGCTAATACGTAATCCTGTTTTGTAATTATTATCGGTCCAATCCTCCACTTGTTAGGAACTATTGATAATTTTTGCCATGTATCGCCTGCATCTATGGAACGATATGTTTCTGCCCAACTCCCAATAATAACTTCATTGGCTGGTCCTGTTGCTATATTCCATCGTGGAGTAATCCCTTCATAGTAAAAACCCCCTACTTGAAAATCTGTTATTTTTTTCCATGTATCGCCGTTATTCCCAGACCTGTATTTCCCCGCAAACACCGTATCATAAGAATTTATCGCGATATTAAATACCTGATCGGTATCATTCATATTGTTGGTAATATTTTGCCAGTTTTCTCCGTTGTCAGTAGATCTGAAAACATTTGTTTTAACATTGGAAAATATGCCTCCTTTAACGCTACTAATGAAAATATGCCCCTTTGAATTTATTGCCAGTGAAAGAATCTTCAACGAATCTGTAATGCCGTTGTTTATCCTCACCCAATTATCCCCGCTGTCATCCGACCTGAACATGCCGCTGTCCGTTGCGGCGAATATCTGGTCCTGCTTGTTTACGGCAATCCTGTTTGTCTTAACGTATAGCCCGCCGATTTTGGGCCCTCCGGTCTGCTCAAAGTAGTTTGTTTGTGCAAACGCGGTAAAAACAAAACAAAGAGCAATGCCTAAGACTTCTGCAAGACGGAGATCGGGAAAATGACCCTTGGTTTTCAAAGATTTGTAATCCATGGTAAATCACTTTTCGTGAAAAGTTTCTTAAGATCTTTGTTCAACGTCCAGGAAACATGAGCCAGCGAATCATTTCATTATCAAAACCTTCTTGTAATATTGTTCCCTGCCTATTGACAACACTGCAAAGTAATTCCCGCTGGAAATCTCTTTTCCCGCGCCGCAGTTCCATTGCAACTGGTGCCTGCCCGAAGACGCGGACATGTCCCTGTGCTCCCAAATGGTCCGGCCTGAGTTGTCGATGATTTTCACAAAATATCCGTCAGATTTGTCCAGATACACGTTGAAAAGCACACCGGCTTTCGAAAGAGTCAAAAAGATCGGGGTGCGGTTGTCAAGGGCCAGGCCGCGTGCTGAAATCCCCACAACCGGTTGCACGGTAACCACAAGATACCTCGTGTCCGAGGCAGCGGTGTCTTTTGCAAGCCTGAAGGCCAGCGTATCCACACCGGCTTCAACCGGCATACCGAACACGCTGTCGGGACGTATAACATTGACCCAGGAAGGGTTTGCTGTGTCGGAAACGACAAAGACGTCCGCCACGCCGCTGGGATTGCAGATGGGAAATTTATACCTAAAGGAATCGCCCAGCGTCACAGTGATGGGAATGTATTGTGCGGGACAGGGTTGGTTGTAACCTTTATAAGAATAGGCCGTCGAGGTAATACTGCAAAAACGCGGGGTAATGACAGCGCAACCGGACGGATTTCCGATGCATGAATGTGCGCTGATATCGGTGATGGATGAAATGACAACGGAATGCGTGTCCAATGAGCTTGATTCGAGGAAGATGCCGGTGGCGGGATTGCCTGGGGGGCGTCCAAAATAACAGGAATCCCTCAAGCCAGCACCTTCTATTATATTGGATGAATCAATTTTCAATATACTGTAATTTGCATAAATCCCGTCTCCGCCATAACCATATGAAGTAAAAATGAAAGGGTTCACACAAGAGTAACCGCTGGATGTGTACCATGTAATCTCACCACATACAGGATTAATGCAATAACGATGTCTTCCGCCATAAATAACGCTTTTTATTATATCTATATGACTACAAAAGGTTAAAATTGGCGTGCCAGCTTTATTTGTATCCACATTAATACAATACGAATCTGAAAAAGGAATGGAATCCCAGCAATAAGGAGTGGCATCCAGTTTTCCTATCACCTGTAAATCTCTCAGCACAAGGGTGGAATTCTTTGCAAGGATAACGCCCTTTATTTTTGCCTGTGTTGCGCCCCCCTCGCCAAAGATATTGAGGCTTTTATTGGCAACATAGGTTGACTCGGCTATGCTATCGGTAACAAAAATAGTGTCGCCTAAAGCCGCAATATTCACAGCAGATTGCAGCGACTTGTATCGCTGCTGGGGGCCCACATGAAGAATCGCCGAAAAGCCCGGCGCAGCGAAAAGAAACAGGGTAATATTTATTGCACCTATAAAACCGGAAATAATAAAAGGTTTCATAGCATTTTCCTTGTTAAAGGATACTTTTTCCCGCATATTCAAACCATAGATCGGCATTTTATAATTTGGCTTTATCCTTATTATACACCCTTCCAGCCTCAATTACAAGCCTTCTGGAAAAAAGTGTTTTCTGGCAGAAATTCCTGTTATAGCAGGAGAGAGATACTATACAGTAGATACTCAATAAGATTACAATTAAACTACCGCAAAAGGCAGAATGAATGTGCAGCGGAATTGCCCTTGGAATATCAAAAAGGGTATATTATGAAATCTGCGAAGACAGCCGTAATTTGCGCAAATTAATTTACTTTTTTTACACCTGTTGATTGTAACTAATTAATTATTGTTTGTGGTTGCAGGCAGGAGATTATATACTATATCCATGCTTCAAAAGCCTTCGCTGCCGCGATTATATCCCTGGTATGTGCTCTGCGTACTAGGTTTTCTTTTAAGTCCATACGTGCCATGGATACTGGTAGCTTATTCCCTATGGCAAAACACCCGGACAAAGGCTTTTTCCGCTGCTGTACTTCTCAATCTTGCCGCGTCAGCACTTATTTATCTGTTTTGCAGGTACGCTGCATTACCTTGGTGTGATCTGGCTGTTTTTCTCATTCTGCTGAATATTACATGGTCTTTGGCAGCCGCACTCTTTCAGCGATGGACATTAGGGCCTGCAGCTCCGTTCTTCAAGCACCTCGCTTCACGCCATTTTTTCGGGCACATGGTCATTTCACTATGGGTTGCCCTGCTCATGGTTTGTTGCATCGGATTCACGGTTTCTCTGTTCACCATGTTCAGCGAATCCGCAGTTCTTGCCGAAAAAGGATTCGACAGGATTTCAATTCTCTGGGGGGCGTTTCATGGCGTTCTTCTGGCAATACCGTTCGGCATCATTGCCGTGTTCGGCGTGGCCGGCATGGGCAAGAAATTGCGGCCGTTGGATCTTATAACGGCAATCGCAGGCTGCGCCTGTTCCTTTGGCGTCATTTTTCTGGCAGTATATGGTTTCAACGCCCTTGTGTCGGGCGACTTTGTCCCCGCCGGAATAAGCCTGGAACAGATCATTCCCCGCGGCGATATTTCTCCCATGCGATGGCTGCTGGAGTACGATACCATAGAACTGTGGTGCCTTATCGTGGTTCTTGCGCTCTTCTTTTGCGGCATCGCATCTTTTAGCCAGTTTTTTAAGCGGCTTGGGATTGTTTTCATAAGCCTTTTCTGGCTCTTTCCGACATTTTATGCAGAGCCGTCGTTTTCTCCACAGCTTCAGAAACGGATTGTTTCGGACTTGTCAAATCCGGATAAAAAAGTTCGGGTGGAGGCAAACCGGGCGCTTGGACGATTCCTCTCCGTTTATCCAGGGCATTCACATTGGTGCGCTCTTGCCCTGCGCAATGCGGATTTGTGGTATGAAGCCGGCCGTTTGGACCGGGCAAGGGAGATGTGGCAAAAAATAATCGCAAAAGGAAATCCAAAGGGTAAAGACGCGAAACAGGTTTGTCTTGCGGCAGAAGCTCTTGCCGGCACTGCCGGCAGCGCGCCGGCTGATTCATTCGTCATCAGCGTTCCGCTCATCGGCTACGAAGAATACCTGGATGAAACCTGGATGGCGTTCATGAACATCATCCAGTACTGGGAGCATTCGACGCTGGGCGAATCGAAAACAAAGCTGAGGCTCAAGCCCTTTTCCGAAAAAGACAATTCCATCTCCCTTGCAAAAAGCCCTTCATCGGCAGTGCTTGACGATATTGCGCGATCATGGGGATACCGGGTTTCATATATTCCCGTATCGTCAATGTCAGTGAAAGCAGTGATCCGCGAGAAATTTCCCTTGCTATACCCGGTGTTTTCCGTGCCTGCCCTCTGTTTCGGTTACGAGGAGCGGCGCTCCCGGCTTTATACCTACGGATTCTCGCGGCTTTCCCGGCAGTCGCGCTTGAAAGAGCCCAGCGCCGGCGACATCATGGCTCCCGATTCGCTTAAAGCAAATCGTTCCCAGCGCCTTCTCCGGGTGGCGCTCGAATGCAGGAACGACAGGAACCTGCGCCAGCTTGATTCGCTTGTCAACGGTTATTCGGAACCGGTGGCCATGGTCATCCATCCGGATTCTCTTCACGATGCGCTCGCGCGCTGCTGCGGAATGAGGCCGGAAAGGCTCGATTCAATCAGCGAAGGTTTCCGCTCAATCCTCATCGGGCTCGATTATCTCGACAAAGACAATCCCCAAAAGGCGCTGTCATGGTTCGGCCGCGCGCGCTCTTATGACCCGGGACCGTTTGCCCGCTTCGGAGAATATCTTTGCTATTTGCAGTGGAAAGATCAGCGCGCAGCCGTCCTCGGAAACCTCAGGCTCGACAAATATTTCGCACCGCTCGCGAGATACAACGATGCTTTTTCCTCTTCAAGGATGAAGCGGCATCTTGATTCGTGCGGTGTGCTTTTTGAAAAAACGCGCATCGGCGGATATCTTCCCGGCCCTATCAGCGGACGCTATCTTGAAACCATCCACCTCAGTTCCGGCCCCGAGCGCCGTGCGGGGATCGCATGGGTCCAGCGCGAACTCGCGCTGAACCCCGGGAATACGGCGCGGTGGAGCTGGCTCAACGAAGCTGCCGCATGGGAGGGCGACAGCGCCCTGCAGGTGAAAGCGTGCAGCAGCTTTGTAAACCTCGATCCCGACAATGTGCAAATGCGCCTTACACTCGCAAGGCTCCTGGTGCGGCTCGGAGACATTGACAAGGCGGACAAGGTCATCGTCTCCATAGGAGCCGATTCGGTCATCGCAAACCCCGATTACCTCTTCTGCCTCGGCGCCGTTGCCGAGCACAAGGGATCATTCAAGGAAGCGGAACGCCTGTACAAGACCTGCTGCGACATGCGGCGTTACGACGCGCAGAATTTCATCGCGCATGCCCGCGTTTTTACCAAACTCGGCAAGGCCGAGGAAGCCAAAAAAGACCTTGCCTGGGCGGAAATCATATCTCCCGCGGCCGCGCAGTCGCCCGCAGCTGAGGAACCGGATGAGCAAACAGGAAAATAACACGCTGTTCAGCCGGGGATGGCTCATCCCGCTTTCACTCCTTGCCGGCACCGCCTGCGCAGGAGGGGCGGCATCGCTTTTTCTGATCAGATACTCGTTGAAGAAAAAAGCAATTTCCGTCGCGCTGGCATCGTTCCTTTTTGAGGCCGTGTTCCTCGGCTTCATCCTTTTCTGGAGCGTGAAATGGTATTGGGCCGCGATCACGGTGTATGCCGTGCACGCCTGCACCGGCCTTGCCCTTCTGGGCCTGGTGCGCGCTTGGTCTAAGGAAGCATCAGCCGGAGTAAAAATGCATCCCTTTGCCAGGCCCGGTCTGCAAAAGGAGTTTATCGGCGCACTCGGCGGCCTGGTAATCGTGGGCGCCGTTGCGCCCGCCGTCGTGGCCATGTACTTGCTGCTCGCCGACCGGCTTTTTGCCGAATACTTGCCCATTGGCATTGACAATTCAGACATGCTGACCTGGGTCTTTTTTCTTATCGGTTCCGCCATGCTCTCGGGCGCAGCCGGCGGGTTCATTTACATACGGGTAAAGCCCTCCATGTCCATACGCCAGATGTTCATCGGCCTTGCCTCGTTTCTTTTTTCGTTCATGACGTTCTGGTTCTGGCTTGAGCTGTTCATCGCCGTTCCCTCGTTCCAGGCCGCCGCCACGCAGGGACACAGCGGCGCTTCGGGCGTGGGGACCATCACGCTTCTGCAATGGCTGCTAGGTTCCTGGCTGTCCATCATCGTCACGGTGTACATGACCGGGCCGCACTGCGGCCTTGCCCAGGCCGCACGGTGGGCGCAGGTGTTTGTCCTGCACATGCTGACCGCGCTCATCATCTGCCTTTCGTGGGGGTTTTCGGCCGACCTTTTTCTTGCCTTGGGCATATCCTTTGAGCGACACGCGGCCGTCAAGCTTGCCCTCGCCTGCTATGAGCGCGGGCTCACTAAAAAACCCGACAAGCAGGCCGCGTCATGGCTCCAGTACCGCGTGGCGCTGCTGTACCGTAAAAGCGGCGACATCAACCGCGCCCAGGAAGGGTTCAGGCGCGTCGTCGCCACGTATCACGAAGACCCCGAGCTCGTTAAGCAGGCCGGCTACTTTGTCAAGCGGCTCGACGAATTCCCGCAGAAAAAACGCGTCGTGCTCCCGGGGGTGGAAACGCGCACGCTGTACCGCGGCACGTACTGCGTACCCAATTCCATGGCGCTTGTCATGCGCTATTGGGGTAAAAAGATCAGCGCGCGGCGCATCGGCACCGCCATCACCGGCCTGAGCTCCGGCACCTATCCGGTCGATCAGGCATGGTTCGCCTACGACCTCGGCATGCGGCACGATTTTCTGCCCCTCGCGACGCTCGACGACATCAAACGCTGCATCGACGCGGGGTTCCCGGTGCTCGTGTATGTTCCTTCCCACGCGCTGGTGCTGTTCGGCTACGATGATGCGCTCTCGACGTTCGTCACCTACGACGTGGCCACCAACGAAATCTGGACCGACTACATCCAGCGCGATTTCGTTCGCTCCTGGAAACGCCAGGCTTCCACGCTCGTGCTCATCTATCCCCCGGAGGCGTCCGCCAAACTGCCGGTTGACATCCGGGAGCGATGCCGGCGGGCGAGCGGCGAATACATCCATTACCAGGTGCAGTTCTTCGACACGCTCCAGCCGCCCCATACCATTGCGCACCTACGTGCGGCTGCGGGAAAAAAAGGCGAGTTTTTTCTCCCCGCCGCCACCTTGTACATCGATTATCCCGGGCTGCGCGATTCCCTGTCTCATTGGTTCGATTCGAGCGTCGTCGCATCGAACATTTATAATTTTTTCAGCCGCGACTACGACGAGGGGGTTCACTTGTGGGGGCATATCCACGAAGAGAATTGGGCAATGCCCGACTGGGCGTTCCGCTACGGCGTCCGCTACCTTCTCGCGCATAACATGTATGCCAATGCCGAGAGCCTCGTCACGGCAATAGAAAACAAGGGTACCGTGAGCGCCATGATGCGCTCAACGGCCGCGATCGCCGAGTTCGCACAAGGAAAAATCGCCGCCGGAATCGAGAGCCTCGAACGGAGCAACAGTCCCGCCTACTGCCTGTACCACGGCCTTGCCTGCGAAAAACTCCGTAAAAAAACCGAGTCGTTGAAATATTACCGGCTCGCGGTGCAGGAATCATTCAGCACTGATTTCGAGGAGGACGCCGAATACGACTACAGTGGCTACAATTATACCAACAAGGAAAACAACGTTGACGATCTCGGCTACCCTGCCATTTTCATCGCGAGCGACCGCTTGTGCGAGCTTGCCGACCCCGCCTCCATCGGAGAAAACCTGGTAAAAACCTGGGAATCGTGGACGCGCGACATGCCCTACGATACCGCGGTGACCTCAATGCTCGTCGGTGTTTACAACAGGCACATCGCAAAGCTGGCGAAAAAAGACGAGCCGTATGTTTATGCGAACCTGGTGGAGAAGAGGGATTTGATGGTGAAGAGGCTATTGCAATACAGAAAAAAGTAACCTACCTATTTTTTTTATTTCATATTTTTTTTCATGCAAGGGAAGGCTCTCTCCCTGGAAATCATTTCAACCATAGATGAATTCCCTTTTCTATTCAAGATTATGCCTTTTGTCAATAATGCCTTTGCTTTTCCAGTGCAATAGATATTGGGGTAGCTATAGCCTTGGCGATGAAGCGACCTTATTATCTTCGCAAGGAACAAAATTAGTTGCAGATAGAGGAAGCCATTATAACCTTGATGTGCGGGTTTCATTAAAAGGCCCATTGAAGGCCATAATTTTAAATGACTCAATGCTTGCAGACAATAATAGGGCAAAACGTACAGGTTTCTACAGATATCGTATTTTGACTTTTCATAAAATAGCAAGTGGCTCAACCGAACTTCTCATTACTTGGCACGACAAAACTTTGTCTTTACCTCTTATTTTTGCTGATTCCAGCGTACAAACAGGCGATGCTTATGTGAAAAGGCGCAGATATTCCACCGAACTTTCCTTTCTTGAATACCTTTTTTTTCCACCCGTCATTTCAGAAATACCGCAAGAGATTTTTGTAAGAATGCTCTGGAAGACAACAAGTAAAGGTTAACAAAAATCCACTTTTATTGTCCCTTCCATTGGCAACTCATGCATTTGCACGTTCCGATTCAATGTCCGATCGGCGCCACAAACGCTCGTTGACTAACTGGAATTTCGCCGCCGCGTTAGGCGGACTGGAGTGGTGCGATAGAGCGCATTGTCGGCCGACCCTGGCCGAAGGCCATCGAGCGGCCCGGCAACGAGGCGGACAGCCGAGCCCGGAAGGAGGCCGACCTCCGGTTGCGTTTCAACGCAATCGGAGGTAACGCCCAATAAATTTAAAATTATTTAACGAGAACCGGATTTTGCCGGCACGTCCCAGGTCCTCACAAACCTATATTCCAGCGGATCAACACAATCTTCCCTTACCTTAACAGTAAACGCCCTTGCATTTCCGCCGCTGTCAAACTCAAAAACCGGATAGCTCTTGCCGAAATACCGGTCGCGCCAGGTGCACACCATGGTGTCGGCCCTGAGGCACATGAGCGGGCCCTGAAGGCCCAGGTGCGCCTTCAGGTGCATGATGCATTCGCGTCCCGACTTGAAAATCGCGGCCGCGCCGTACAGGTCGTTGTAATAGCTCCCGTAAAGGCGTTCCGGTTTCGCAATCATGGTGATCGGGTGGCCTTTCGATCGTTCCGGGCGCTGCTCGGCTTTCCATTGCTCATGGAGGATCGAGCTCCAGTCGCGCGACGGTATGTTCAGATAACCGTCGAGGATTTCGTAGAAGAGCGCATCATGGAGCTTGTGGTTGTCAAGGTTCGAAAGCACGACGATGCCGAGCCGCTCGTCGGGGACGAAGCCGATGCGGCACAGCATGCCGTCCACCCCGCCGCCGTGGTACACGAGCAGCCGCCCGTAATAATCCTCGAGCATCCAGCCGAGTCCGTAGGCCGTGAAATTCGTGCCTGCGAAAAGGTCCTTGTCCCGTCCCGTGCGCGGCATGAGCATCTGCGGCGTTCTGGTTTCCAGGATTACGGTTGAGTCAACGACCACTGCTCCGCTGCGACGGCCGTGGTTGAGCTGCATCAGCAGCCACCGTGCGAGGTCGTCCGCGGACGCGATGATGGCGCCGGCGGCGCCGATGTTGTCGAGCATCCGGTAGGTGATCGGGGAAACCCGCGAATCGAACACGGTGTGCGGATCCGCGACATTGTACAGCCCCGAAAGCTCCCGCACCGACGTCTTCGCGTGCGACATGCCCAGCGGTTCGAAAAACCGTTTTTTCACCAGCACGCTCCACGGCGTCTGCGTGACGGTCGAAGCTACCTTGCCCGCAACCAGGTACATGAGATTTGAATATCCGAAGGTACTGCGCAGCGGCCACGCGGGCCTGAGAAACCGCAGCCTCGCGATGATGGTGTCGTCGCCGTACTGCGAGCCGTACCATAATAGGTCGCCGTTCCATTGTCCAAAGCCGCAGCGGTGGCACAGCAGGTCGCGCACCGTGACGCCGCGCGTGGCGCACTCGTCATAAAGCTTGAACGCGGGCAGCAGCTTCGACACCGTGTCGTCCCACGAAAGTTTCCCCTCTTTGACAAGGGTCCCGATGACTGCGGCCGTGAACGCCTTGGTGGCCGAGCCGATGGCGAACACCGTGACCCCGTTGACCGGCCGGCTCTCCCCCTCCCGGCACACGCCGTATCCACGGCACGTCACGACTGAATCGTCCTTGACAATAGCTATTGCAACACCGGGGACCTTCCACTCCTCCATGCACGCCTTGACGCAGGAATCCAGCGAAAACGGCAGCGGGGAGGCAAAGGAAGCCTGGCAGCAGAGGACAAGGACCGGCAGCAGAAGCTTCCGCATCAGGGTACCATCCATGATTTATCTTTTGTCGTTACACGCACCATTACAAAATAGTAAAAGAACCGGCTTCTTTACAGCGTATTTAACAACGGAGCATTGTCCATGAGGCGCCTGCTGTTCCTTGTATCGGCGGTCCTGTTTGTGTCCTGCGCATTTTACAAGGCGCAGCTGCCCGGTCGCATCAATGCCGAAAACCGCCTCTATATTAACGAGAATGCCGGATTCATGCTCACCCTGCCGCCTGAATGGAACGTGGGGACCGACCCCAAATCCGCTCCGAAGGAATTCAAAACCCTGTTCAAGACGCTCCAGACCAATTCCACAGAAGCGCTGCTCCTCGGCTCGAGCGAGGGCCAGCGCGCCTTTGTGCGCTGCCTTGCGGAAGCGTGTGATTCATCGCTGGAATCGTATTTCAAGCTGTTGGTCGAGGCCGGCAAAAACGAGCTCACGCCGCTACGCGCCGATTATTACCGGGGCGCGGGCAGGGAACTCATTATCTGGAGCTACCTGGTGAGAAACGGCAGGATGTCCTTCAAGATGATCGAATATGTTTTCGATCTGGGCGGATTGAAATGCCGTTTGAGCTTCTGGACCCTGCCAGGGCTCACCGATGACTTCCGGCAAACGTTTGATGACGTGGCGCGCTCCATCTGCGTCTTCGACACCGCAGGCGACAGCGCGGACGATACCGCGGCAGGATGCACCAGGGCATGGATCGCCAAAGACAGCGCCCGTGAAAGCAGGCCGCTCCCCTATGCCTGTGACAAGAAGGAACTTGACGCTTCAAATTTGTCCGATGATCCGTGCACTGGTCCGCCGCATTTGTGTTTGTGGAAGGTGACCGGTCCCTCATCGGTATGCTACCTGCTCGGCTCGATTCACCTTGCAAAACCGGAAATGTACCCGCTCAACCCGGTTGTGGAGCGCGCGTTCGATTCGAGCGGCTGTCTTACGGTCGAGGTGAACGCAGCGTCGCCGGAATTCCAGGAGAAGGCGAAAGGGCTCGTGCAGGGGGCGGTGTACCGCGACGGCACCCAGCTCAAGGACCACCTTTCCCCCGCTTTGGAAAAGAGACTCGAAGCGTATTGCGCCGAAAAAGGAATTCCCGTCACGCTGGTCGCCCGGTTCAAGCCGTGGTTTGTCGTGCTTTTCCTCACCGACCTCCAGATGAAATCGCTGGGGCTGTCGCCGGAGAACGGCATCGACATGCACTTTCTCGACAAGTCCGGCTCGAAACGCGTCCTGGAGCTCGAGACCTTCGAGCAGCAGGAAAAACTGCTCGTCTCGCTCAACGGCGAATCGTTCCTCAGTTATACCCTCGCCGACCTTGATTCATCGGAAAAAAACATTAACCGCATGATCAAGGCATGGTCGTGCGGCAACATCGCCGCGCTGGAGGACATGCTTTTTAAGGACCTTGTCGGCCGGAACAGCGCGGAATTTTCAGATATCCTCGAGAACTTTTTCTTTTCGAGAAACAAGGCGATGGCGGCAAAAATCGCCGGCTATCTTAAGGAAGGCAAAAAATGCTTTGTAGTGGTTGGGGCAGGACATCTGATCGGAAAGAAAAGCGTGGTTGATTTGCTGCAACAGGCGGGGTATAAGGTGGAGCAGGAGTAGCGCACAGACGGTATAACCTTACAGACAATCACCCCCCGGGACATTTGCTCTCAAGGTACTCTTTGTCAATAAAGTCAAGCTGATATTTTTTCTACTGCGCCCCACCTTTTTTCCGGATCTTATACGCGTTTTCCACCATTTCCCTGAGCTGCTTGAAATCGTCGCCCTTCATGTAATGCTTCAGCGCCCCTTCCACGCGCTTGAACTCCGCATAGGCTGCTTCGATTTTGTTGTCCCTCATGAAGCTGTTGATCTGCTCGATGTCTTCTTCTTCGCGCGAAACCGGCGCCTTTGTGGCCGGTGCGGCAGCGGCCGCGGATCCCGGTTTGGGCTGCGCATCCATGGCGGCCTGCGCAATGCTCTGCTCCAGGGTGTTAAAGACCTGAACATCAACATATTGGGCAATGAACTTTCTGTTGTCCTTGAATTTCGCCAGAGCAGCCGCGTTCTGGTTCTGGTCCATGAGATTATAAAGTTCCATCACCTCGTCCTGCGCCTTTTTCTGGTTGTCCCTCATGGACTGCAGGTAGTCTCTCACCGCCTTGG
Organism: Chitinivibrionales bacterium; assembly: GCA_035516255.1. Classification (NCBI taxonomy): domain Bacteria; kingdom Pseudomonadati; phylum Fibrobacterota; class Chitinivibrionia; order Chitinivibrionales; species Chitinivibrionales bacterium. Next base: position 115,264 of record DATJAL010000001.1, read on the forward strand.
CCGTTTCCTGCTGCTTGGCAAGCGATTGCTTGTTCAGCTCTTCCTCGCCCTGGTGTGAAATGTAGGTGCCGGCTGCCGGCGGGGGCGCCGCGTTCGCCAGTTCCTGCTGTTTCTGTTTTTCGGCTTCCTGCTTGGCCTTCTCCTGCTGAGCGAGGAGCTGCTTCTGGCGCTCCTGCTGCTTCGCAAGCGCATCAAGGCTGTCTTTGCGCGCTTTTTCCTGTTGCGCAAGCAACTGCCGCTGCTTTGCGGCCGCCTCGATGCTGTCTTTGCGCGCCTTCTCCTGCTGGGCGGCAAGCTGACGCTGGCGTTCCTGCTCCTGCTTCCGTGCAAGCGCGTCAAGGCTGTCTTTCCGCGCCTTTTCCTGCTGCGCAAGCAGCTGCCGCTTCTGTTCCTGTTCCTGCCGTTTTGCCAATGCGTCAAGGCTGTCTTTGCGGACTTTTTCCTGCTGTGCGAGCTGCCGTTGCCGCTCCTCTTCGGCCTTCGCCTGCAGTTCCTGCTGGCGCTTGCGTTCTGCCTCGGCTTTTGCCTGCTGTTCCCGCTGCTTTGCCGCCGCCTCGATGCTGTCTTTGCGCGCCTTTTCCTGCTGAGCGGCCAGTTGCTGGTTGCGGTGGTCTTCTTCTTTTTTAGCAAGCTTGTCTTTTTCTTTCTGTATCAGCTCGTCATGATGCTTTCTGTCCGCTTCAAGCCTCGCCTTCAACCCCTCCTGGAACTTTGCCAGCGCTTCCAGGCTGTCTTTGCGCGATTTTTCCTGCTGCGTGGCCGCCTGCTGCTGCCGCTCCGCTTCGGTTTTGGCCTGATGTTCCTGTTCCTCTTGCTGATGCTTTCGTTCTTCATCAGCCTTTGCCACGGTCTCCTGACGCTTCGCCGCCGCGTCGATGCTGTCTTGACGCACTTTCGAAAGCGCCTCATGCTGCTGACGCTGCCGTTCTTCTTCGGCGCGGGCCTGCCGATCTTTTTCTTTCTGCTGCTCGCTCATCTCGCGGCGCCGTTCTTCATCGGCCTTTGCCTGGGCCTCCCGCCGTTTTGCCAAAGCGTCAAGGCTGTCTTTGCGCGCCTTTTCTTTTTGCGCGGCCAGCTGTTCCTGCTGACGCTTCCGTTCTTCCTCGGCCCTTGCCAGCGCCTCACGCTTTTTTGCTATCGCATCAAGGCTGTCGGCGCGGGCCTTTTCCCGCTGCGCCGCAAGAAGCTCCTGCTGATGCCGGCGCTCCTCCTCGGCCTTTGCCGCGGCCGCCTGACGCTTCGCAGTCGCGTCGATGCTGTCTTGACGGGCCTTTTCCTTTTGCGCCAAAATCAGCGCCTGCTGCTTGTTGTATGCATCGATACTGTCTTTGCGCGCCTTCTCTTTCTGCGCGGCCAGCTGTTCCTGACGCTTGTTGTATGCGTCAATGCTGTCCTTGCGCGTCTTCTCCCGCTGGGCCTCGAGCAGTTCCTGCTGGCGCTTCCGTTCTTCCTCGGCCTTTGCCTGGGCCTCCTCCTTTTTCCGCTGCGCCTCGATGCTGTCCTTGTGCGCCTTTTCCTGCTGCGCCAGAAGCAGTTTCTGCCGTTCCTCCTCTGCCTTACGCTTTTTTTCTTCCTCGGCCTTTAATTTCGCCTGGCGCTCCTCTTCCAGCTTCTTTTCCTTGAGTTCCTTTTCCATGCGCGCGCGCTCGGCCTTTTCCTTCTCCTCCATTTCCTTTCGTGCTTTTGCATCTTGTACGGCCTTCACGCTGTCCTCGCGCGCCTTGATCATGCGCTGCGCGGTACGCACGATGTAGGGGTCGGTTGTGGGATCGGGCTGCTGCCCGGCTTCGAGTGCCTTGAGCGTTTTCGCCAGCGCCTCGCGTTCCTGGGCCTGTTTGATGGCCGGCGCTTCGGTAAGAACGGTCTGCTCCACCGTTTCGATTTTTTTTACCGAAACACCGTAGGCCCGCAAATCGGCCTGTATGAACTCGAGCGCCTGGTCAGGGCCCTCGGTATGCAGGATTTCAACGGTATGTTTTACCAAAGAGTCTTCCTTGGCGGTAAGCGTTGCGATGACCTTGTCTATTTTCGTCCGTGTGGCCACCACTTGCGTTTGGGAAAGGTCGCCCTTTATCTGTTTGAATGTGTACTCGGCCAGGTCGATGGATCCCCTTGCGTTCTGCAACTTGATTTGTGAAATAAAGTCAATTGCGTCATTGCAATCCTTGTCTATTTTCTCTTTCTCTTTGGCGATGTCCTTTTTGAAAAAATCCCTTGATTCGTCGGCAGACGCCGCGGATGCGACGAACGCGGACATGATCATCGCCAGCGCCAAAATGCAGACCGGTAGATGGAATGAATTCTTACGCTTGATTGCAATGGCAGGGGTCATCATAGTTAATGCTCCTCTTCGTCCTCTTCTGCGCCGTCAATGCCGTTAAAAATCAAATCTTAGTAAAAATAACCAAAGTAGTGTTATAATTTTCAGTTTTTTTCAAGTTTGACCTTAATTCTTTCAACCATGTCCTTTTTAATCTCAACGGTCATTTCCTTCCGCGCGTAGCCGTTTTCCGAAATGGTGAGCGTGTGCTTTCCCGTATTGACGTCAACGGGTGACTCTATCGGCGTTTTGCCGAGCGATTTTCCGTCAAGATATACCTCTGCCCTAGGAAACGACATCACGCACAGGCCGCCGGTGCCCGTTGATTTCGGCACGTCAGCAGGCTTGGATTGCCCAGGTATGGTGTCATGCGTGACGGCATGCGGTCGCGAAACCGCCGTATCGTTTGGCGCAGTTTGTAAACCGGCCGGAGCCGCAGCGGCTTTTTCTGGAACAACAGGTTTCGGAGCAACAACGGGGGCGCCGGCATGAAGAGAAACCGCATACACATGCCGTGGCATTTTTACAGGTTTGATATCCGAAGCTTTTGCCGGACTTTCGATTGACTTTTGTTCCCCAATGTCATCATTTGCTTTTACCGGTGTTTGCGCCGTTTCGCCCTGTTTTGCGGGCACCGCGGTCGTTTGCTTCTGGATCAGGGAAGGCGGTGATGAATTCCTGAACCTTGCAGTGGCGAGATACAATACGCCCGCCACCAGAAAAACCGCTGCCACCGCAACGATATTGACCCAAACCTTGCGGCGCGCCTCATTTGCCTCGAAAGCCGCCACGTTCAACTCTTTTTCCTCGCTTTGTTCCACTTTTGTCAACATCCGGCCCGTGGTAAGGTTGGTTTCCTCCGGATGCATCTTCGCGATGGCCGCCGCGATCGTCTCTCCCGGGTCTGTTATTCCCTTGCTGTAAACCAATTCCTGCAGCGCGTCGATGAGCGGCTTCAACGAATCGAGCCTTTTTTCCCGGTCCTTTACAAGGCTCTTTTCGACGGTGTGCACCAGTTTTTTGGGAAGCTTGCGTGCGTAAAGTGAAAGGTCCCTCTCCTTGGTGTGCACGATGTTGTACGCGATCGTGGGAAGCGTGTCGCCCTCAAAGGGCAGTTTTCCCGTGATCACGCGGTACAGCACGACGCCGGCTGCCCACACGTCAACGCGGCTGTCGCGCCGCGGGTCCAGATTGAGCTGTTCGGGCGCCATGTAATGCGGCGTGCCCACCACCGCGCCGGTGCGCGTAAACCGCGACGACTGGGCCGCCGCGAAGGCGAGACCGAAATCCGCGACCTTCACCCGGCCCGTTGTTGACACGAGTATGTTGGCCGGCTTCACGTCGCGGTGGACGATGCCGTGCAGGTGCGAATAATGCAGCCCGCGCAGCGCGAGCAAAACGATCATAAGCCCGATTTCCCGGGGGAAATCCTGGCGGTGAAGAAGCTCATCGAGATCATGCCCTTCAACGTATTCCATGGCAATGTAGAAGGTGGCTTTGTCGACGCCGTAGTCGTAGATGCGGATGACGTTGTCGTGCTCGAGCGACGCGGCCGCCCGCGCCTCGTTTTCGAAACGCCGGTTCCAGTCCGGTTCCTCGGCGTTCGGCGTCATTTCCTTGATGACCACCGGCCGGTCAAGCGATGTCTGCACCGCGCGGTACAGCTTGCCCATGCCGCCGCGGCGCAGCTCGGTGATATTGGAGTAGTCACTGAGGGAGAATGCCATTGCAATGCCTGCCCCGGGGTCAGCGGCGCGCCGTGTTGAAATTGACGTAAAATGAAATGCCGTATTTCAAGGCGCGCTGGTAAACATTGTAATCGGAGCTCGTCTGGCTTTTATTTTCGTACACATCGATGAAGCCGTAATAATAACCGCAATAGAGACTCAGGCCGGATGACCAGCCGATCGGAAGATCGTAGCCGACCAGGCCGCTGATGCCGAAATCCACAGGGCCGGTAACCGAATCGGCATTGACGATAAGGGACGCATTGTTGTTGTAATAGCGATAGACAACCTCCGATTCGATTTTAACGCCAAGCTCGGGACCCGCGCAGATAAAAACGCTGCCTGGAATCATGAGGGGAAGCATGCCTTTTAAATAAAGCGGTATCTGAAAATAGCGGTAATTGAATTCTATTTCGCCGCTGCCGACCGTGAAGGCTCCCCATTGGATGTTCCCTACCTTGGTGCCGCCTCGCTTTTCAAACGCGATTCCCAGGCTGGCGCCGAAATACTCGTTCACATCCAGTTCTCCATCCATGCCGAAATTGAAGTATCCGGCCCATTTCGAATCATTGATGGCAAGCCCCTGCGGTAGTTTCGTCACATCAATAAATGATTCGGTGCCGCCGAGATTGAAGGCGAGCCGGCACTGCGGAGCTGAAAACACCATGAGCGAAGAAAACAGCACGATCAAAAACGTGGTATTTCTTTTCATCAAGACTCCTTCTGATCCGGTATTTTCAACCGGCGTTTTATAATAAAAAAATAGGTGGGGATTTGGTGATAAAGCAAGGACAAGGCGCCCTCTTCTATTTCACCTGCGCATAACGTATAATATTCTCGGCTGACGAATCCCAGGCAATCAAGTCCTATCGGCAGATTTTTATGCGAATCAGATACATTCCCATCGTATGTTTCCTTTGCGCCGTCGCCTGCGCGCCGCCCAAAGTGCAGACAAAACCCGAGCTCCCATCCGAACTCAAGCCGGTCGCGACATTCACACCGGTTCCCTCGGTCATCAACGTTCCCATAGAGCTCAAAACGTGGTATATTGAAAAAATGCTCAACGAGCAGCTCGCGCCCCTTCTTTACGAATGCGATACGCTTACCATCGCGGGCATAAAGCCGGTGAAGATGAAGGTATGGAAGAAGGATTCCATCAGGATTGCTCTTGAGGGCAACGAGATGGCGTACAAGGTGCCGCTCAAGATATGGCTCCAGTTCTCGTTCACCATCGGCGCGCTGGGAATTTCCCATACTGAATACCAGGACGTGGAGGCAGAGATCGCGCTCAAGCTGCGCTCGAAGTTTTCGGTCAAGAACAACTGGAAGGTGGTCACCCAGACCAGTTCCGACGGTTACGAATGGCTGTCGGAGCCGGTGATCAAGGTGCGTTTCATTTCCATCCCCATCAAGCCCGTGGTCGACATCATCCTTTCATCGCAGCAGGCTTCGTTCGGCGGCCTGGTTGATTCCGCGGTGTGCAATTCGCTCGACATAAAAAAAATGCTGCGTCCGCTCTGGAACCGCATCCAAGCGCCCATATTGCTTTCCAGCGCGCCCGACAGCATCTGGCTGCGGCTTTCCCCCACGTCCGTGTACATGACCCAGCTCACCGGCAATAACGGGATTATAAAAGGATCGCTCGGGATAAAATCAGTTGCGGAAACATTTTTCGGCGGGCAACCCGAGACAAAAGCCTTTGATTCGCTCCCCGAATTCATTGTCCCCGAGCGGCTCGACTCGTCGTTCGTGATAAACCTCTACACCGAGCTGCCGTTTTCCAGCGCCAGTCAGATCCTCCAGGGGTTCTTGTTGGGAAAGGCGTTTTCCACCGCCGGCAAGGAAGTGATCATCCAGGACGTCAACATTTACGGACTGGAAGGGTATGCCGTGGTGTCGATCGATTTTACCGGCTCGTTCAGGGGAAAAGTTTACGTGATAGGACACGTCAAATACGACGAAGCCGAAGCCACCGCCTCGATCGAAGATCTGGATTTTGACCTCTCCACGAAAAACGCCCTGCATTCAACCGCCGAATGGCTCCTGCACGGCATCATTCTCGCCAAAGTAAAGCCGTATCTCCACTTCCCGTTGCGTGAACGCCTGCTCGAGGCGCAGCTCATGGTACAGAAAATGCTTTCGCATAAGGAGATCTCCAAAAACGTCTTTATCACCGGCGCCATTGACTCGCTCAGCATCGGGGGCGTCACGATCACGGACAAGGCGATCAAGGCGATCCTGCTGGCAAAAGGGACGCTGAATGTGCTGGCGCATGATTAAATGAATACAGGACTTGGCAACTTCCGCTGACCGGTGGCGACTCGATTCATTTTACACTTAACATGCAATAATATCATTTTGTCCAGTAGGAAATTTATATTTTTCAATCAGTCCAAGCATATCTTCAGGTATCGCCGCTTTTAAAAACATTTCATTGTTAGTGACCGGATGAACAAATTTCAAGCTTCTGCAATGCAACGCCTGCCGCGGGAATTCCAATAATAAAGCATGTCCTTCAGGATCGCTGCGCCATGCCAGGTAATCACTTTCTTTCATTCCATACAGCTTGTCGCCCATCACCGGGCATCCGATCGCGGCAAGGTGGATGCGCACCTGGTGTGTCCTGCCGGTGACCGGAATCGCGCGCACGAGCGAATATGACTCACCCGCGCAGAGAGTTTCAACAAAAGTGACGGCCTCTTTTCCGTTTTTTGCGTCCACGCGGAATTTGTACGTCACGCCTGAAGCAGTATCCTGCCCGATTGCCAGGTCAACCTTCATCTCCTTTTCTTTAGGGACATTGCGTACAACGGCAAGATATTCCTTTGCCACGGTCTTAGCAGCGAATTCCTTGTGCAATTTTTTAAGGCATTGCAAGTCCTTTGCAAACAGCACAATGCCCGAGGTTTCGCGGTCGAGCCTGCTCACCGCATGCGCAGAAGCATAGACGGGATTGTTTGACGCGTGCCGTAAAAGAAAGACAAGGTTTTTGGTGATGTTCCTGCCCGCCTTATGCACGAGCAGGTTGCCGGGCTTGTTCACGGCAAATAACCATTCATCCTCATAGATGACGGAATAATTTGTGTCCGCGGCGGGCTCGGGCAAATCGGGAAAATCGTACGAAACAATATCGCCGGTGCCGAGCTTGACATCCGGAAGTGCCGGTGCGTCATTGACCGACACCTGGTTCCCGGCAATTCGCTCGCGCCATTCTTCTCTGTCAAGATAGGTGAAGCGATGCGAAAGGTATTCAATCAAGCTTGATGAGGCATACTTTTGCGTAATGTATGATGTCAATTTCATATTTCATTGATGTGCAAGGGCTTGTAGCCGTGATAGGTCTTGGAATAATAGTTGATGATATTCACCTCGGTGCGCTTGTTTGCGTCGATGTTCACGATGAGCCGGTCGATATATTCACGCGCGATGTAAAATCCCCGGCCGTGGGTGTCATAGATGCCCACGGGCACGCCGGCTTCGTCGCGCGTGGTCTGCCGGTTGATCCAGTAGAGAACGTCGGATTTCTTGAGCCTTCCTCCTTTGTCAAGCACCGAAATGCCGTATTTCTCCGCGTCGGCAAGCAAGGTGACAAAAATCACCTCGGCGTCGGTGAGCTCGAAATCGTAATTCCATTCGTCCTTGTTGTCGCCCTTTTCCCTGCGCACCCCGTAAAAAACGGCGTTGGCGAGCAATTCGATGAGCACGAGTTCCACCTTCTTCGCCCGGGCCGTGTCGGGAACATGCCGCATGATTTCGCTTGCGTAGGCGTCGAGCTTGTTCCCTTTTTTTATTTCGAACGTTTTTTCCAGCACCGGCCGGTCAAAATACTTCGAGAGCCCGAAGATGTCGCCGGTCAAAAGGTTTTCCAGGATCTGCGAAAGCTCGCTGAAATTGAACGGCGTCGACTTGACGAAAATATTTCCCACGTCGTGCTTCAGGGCGAGTTCGAGGTAATCTTCTACGTTGTACGCCGTGATGAGCACCCGCTTCACCGAGGGATATTTTTCGCGCACTTCCTTGAGAAGTTCGAATCCCCTCATGACCGGCATGTTGATGTCGGAGAGCACGAGGTCGACATGGTGCTGACGCAGGCATTTGTCAAGCGCTTCCCTGCCGTTTTCGGCGGTAAGGACGGCATACCCTTCGCCGTCGAGATAGTCCGCGATCATCTCGCGCATTTCTTTTTCATCGTCAACCACGAGGATGCAGGCGTTTTTCGGTTCAATGCCGGTCATGATGGCTCTGGTAAAAAGGAAACAGGTTTTATGCGGATAACGTGAGGCCTGTGTTTTATTTTATCTATGGACATGATGCACAAAAAAATTTTTGCATGGTTTCCCCTGCTTGATGAATGGGCCCGGTTTCCCGGTTTTACCGGCTGGATCGGGCTTTCAGCCGGAATCGCGTGCGGAGCGCTGTTGCAGCCTTTCCTGAGTTTTTCCTCGATATTTTATAATGAAGTTCTTATCGTTGCAATCATTTTGTCGCTGGTGCCGGCCATTATCTGCGCGTCGGCCCGTTTCCGCATGCTGTGGTTTTTCGCTGCAGGCGCCGCCCTTGTTTGCCAGTGTTATTGTCAACAGCGAATCGAATATTCCGGATTGGGCTCCCGTATTTGCGCGGACAGGCACGCCCGCCTCAGCGGTGTCATCATCTCAGCACCGGAGCAATCGTCCGGCAGGTTCATGTTCCTGGTCAAATGCGATTCGGTTTTCTCCCTTGGAAAGCCCGGCGCTCTCAAAGGCAGGCACGTCACCTGTTATTGCAACCAAAAGCCGCCGTTTTCCGGGGGATTTTCGGGAATAGGGCGGTTCACGCCGCCGCGTCCTGCGGCAAATCCCGGCGGATTTGATGAATACCTGTTTTCCCTGTCAAACAACATTTGGGGAAAGTTTTACTGTGATTCCATCATCCTGACCACTGAAAGCCGATCCCCCTGGCACGATATCGCCGCTTTTGCCCGCACTACCGTTTTCAAGGCGGCGTCGGCCATGAAAAACAGCGATGCGCGCGCCGTTCTCGTCGCGTCGTTCATAAACGACCGGAGCGACCTTACCGACAGCGTCAAGGGCCTCTTTTTCAGGGCTGGCATTTTCCATCTTCTGGCACTTTCCGGATTCAACCTCACGATACTGGCAGGCGCTATTTACGCTTTGCTGCTGTTTTTTCCTCTTGGCCGCGAAGTGAAATGCGCCATAGTGCTCGTCTGTATCTGGGCATACCTTTTCTTTATCGGTCCTATTCCATCGCTGGCGCGCGCCGTGATCATGACCAGCGTGGTTTTAATTTCGTTTTTTTTCCAGCGCAAACCATACCTTCTCAACTCGCTCGGGATAGCCGGCACTGTCTGGCTGATATTCTCCCCCTTGTCACTTTTTACGCCGGGATACCAATTGTCATTTGGCGCAACGTTCGGCCTGGCCGCCTTGTACCCGGCCTTGTCCGGCGCTTTTACCTTTCACGGGCAGCGGGTGTCACTCATTAAAAAGGCCTCAGCGCCGCTTATGACCGCGCTGCTCGTCTCCTTTTCCGCGTTTTTGACCACTGCGCCAATCCTCGCCTACCATTTCGGAACCTTGTCTCTTTCAGGAATCATCGTGAATCTGTTTGCAATTTTCCTCATGTCGCTGTCCATGTGGATAGCGCTTGCCGGTTTTTTTCTTCAGGTTGTCTTCCCGCCTTTTGTCCCGTTCTGCATGCGCGCCGCCGAATCCAGTATACTCCTCATGCTCAAATGCGCCGGAGTTGTTTCAATGATGCCGATGTCAATGTTTCAGCTTCCCCGTTTTTTTCCTGCCGTCTATGGCTTCTCTGCGCTTTTCATTGTCGGACTCTGCACGGCAAAACGCGGCCTTGTCAAGCGGTATCTGCTGTTTGCGGGAACCGGGTTTGTACTGGCGATTGCCGTTTTACTGGTGATCCAGCGTAATGCCGCCGCATCGCAGGCAGTTTCATTTTTAATAAAAAAATCAAACATTACCGGCATCCGCTGGCCAAACGGCAAAGTCTGGCTTGCCGGTCTGGGGGAAAAGGCTCCCCAATCCGTTTTTTCGCAGGTTATCGCCCCATGGATGCGCTTGTCGCCCGGGGCTTCGGTTCAAACAGTGATCCTGGCCGGCGATCCGTGCAACGCCGTCCAATCCCTGGAGCCGGTATTAACAAGCGGGAACGGCATACAGGTTTTATCATGCGACAGCGTGGCCGGCCCGTGCCCTGACTTTATTGCGTTCCTCAATGAATATCACGCGAATTTCGCCGTGATTAAATCAAAACGGTATTTTTTTCCTTCGCCCCGATGCACGCTTGAGGTGAGCCCATCCGTCGGCATCCAGGGAGAAAACGAATGCCGATGTACCGTTTCCCTCTTCGGTTCACGGTATGAATTTCCCGACACGCTCCCTATGCCGACCGATGACAAAGGCGCAATGATCTTTACTTTCAGGAACGGTAGGCCCCCCGCCATCATCTCGGCAATTCCCGCGTGGCATCCGCTGAATGCCTTAAAGCGGCCATAGATTCGCACGGTGGTCCAGTGTTGCCTTGTCGCATGTTTAAAGCTTCGAGAATGTATTTTTACGTTTGGCTTCATCACGCGTAATCAGGACATCTTCTCACATGCTTCCTTACGATTTTCAGCGCGACAAATCCAATATCCTTATTACCTGTCCAAAGGGCCTCGCTCCTTATTTAGTAAAAGAAGTTCGTGAATGTAAAATGCCTGTTCTGGGTCAGTACCATACCGGGATTCGTACCAGCGGCACCATGGCGGACTGCATGCTCCTCAACCTCTCTTTGTCAACCGGGCACCACGTTTTATTCGAGGTGCTTACCGCGGTCTGCGCATCGCCGGACGAATTGTACCAGGCGGTCACGGCGCTTGAATGGGAGCGGTTGATCCCGCTCGACACCACGCTCTCCGTGACGTCAATGGTCAAAACCGCGTCCATCAACGACACCCGGTTTGCCAACCTCAAATGCAAGGACGCGATTGTCGACCGGTTGACCCAAAAAACGGGGAGCCGCTGCAACAGCGGGCCCGGCCGCACCGGCGTGGTCGTCCACCTGTACTGGCAGGACGAAAAATGCACGCTCTATCTCGACACCTCCGGCGAACCGCTTTCACGGCGCGGATACCGTCTGCTGCCGGGCAGCGCGCCCATGCAGGAGACGCTTGCCAGCGGCGTCATCCGCGCAACAGGCTGGGACGGCTCCTCCCATTTTGTCAATCCTATGTGCGGAACCGGTACACTTGCCATCGAGGCCGCCCTCATTGCGCTCAACCGCAAGCCCGGCATGCTCCGCACCAATTTCGGCTTCATGCACATGATTCCGTATGATAAAACTATCTATGATGTCATCCGGGAACGGATTGCCTCTGCCGAGCACGGCGCTCCCCTGGTGAAAATCATCGCAACGGATATAAATCCCGACAGAATAGCCGATGCGCGAAAAAACGCGGCTGCCGCCCGCGTCGAAAATGCCATAGAATTTTCCGTGTGTGAGTTTGAGAAAACGCCCATACCGGACGGCGACGGAATCGTGCTTTTAAATCCCGAATACGGTTTCCGCATGGGCGATGCCTCCGGCCTGCGGGCCGTTTACAAAGGCATTGGGGATTTTTTTAAACAGCGGTGCGCCGGCCGCACCGGGTATATCTTTGCCGGCAATTTCGACCTCGTGAAAAAGGTTGGGCTCAAGGCGAATAAAAAAACGCCTTTTTACAGCGGCGCGATTGAATGCAGACTGTACGAATACGAGCTGTACGCCGGCAGCAGGCAGGTTGGTTAAATTTGATTTGTCTGCGTCTCCGGAATATGTATTTTCTTTGTAAGAAAGCCTTTGAACCGCCTGCAGCCATTTTGTATCCTTTGCTGAGGTACCTTTTCTGGAAGAGCGTACTATGGAACAACCCCCTGTCAAAGTTTCAAGCGAAGCATGGAACTCCTGGAATATCATCTCCATCGAAGGAAAATTCGTCATCAAGTTCGTGGCCGAGATTAGAAAAGTGCTCGAGCCCATCAAGGAGCAGCCGGCGCCCAAAATTGCGCTCGACCTGTCAAAAACCACGCACCTGGATTCAAGCGCGATGACCCTCATGCTCAATTACCAAAACCGTCTCAAGGAAAAAAAGGGCGGCATGGTGCTCTTCGGCGCGAACGAGGACATCATGAGCATCATCACCATCATCGGGTTCGATTCGTTTGTTCCAATATTCCGCACGAGGGAAGATTTTGAACGAAGCCTGCAATCCGAAAAGCAATAACGTTATCTTTCTATTTAAATAACTCGCAAATCCTCAATGAGACACCTCCTTCTTGCAGGCGTATTACTTCTGTTTTTCTGCCAATGGCAAGTCGCCATGCCGCCGGAAGCGGCAGACCAGTATGCCCGATGGTTCGTGGCTCCTTCTTCTGCGCTTACCGATTCTCTTAAATCATATAAATGTTTTGCCGCCGCGCAGGATTCACTTGCGCAGGTTGCAAGAAAAGCCCATGAAGGTCGGTGCGGCGTGTTCACCGCCATCCTTGAAGACACGTTCCACTCAGCTTACACTCTTGGCTGGAAAACTCCTGCGGCCATCCGCCGCGACACCCTGTATCCTCTCATTGTGTATCTCCACGGCGGCACAGGCACTTCAAAAACCACCAAGGGTGAAATTGCCTACGACATGCTTTCCAGCCTTGGAGACACGTTCAATCTGTTCCTTGCAAGCCCCTCGGCAAACAGGGAAACGCCGTGGTGGAGCCCCGGCGGGATGTCTCGGGTGCTTCAGACCGTGCGGTTCATGACGCTTTGCTATCCGGTGAATCCCGACAAAATATTCCTGGCGGGCGTTTCCGACGGCGCCACCGGCTGCTACCTTGCGGCAAACACCGTGTGCGCGCCGTTTGCCGGCTTTATCGCGGTCTCGGGTTACGGTGCCATGCTGTATTCGTTCGGCATAAAGCTCCATCCTCAGAACCTGATGCAGCGGCCGATTCTTAATATCAACGCGGGAAACGACCGCATCTACCCTTTCGCCGAGGTGATGAAATTCGTAGCATGGCTCGAAAACAACGGCGTACCCGTGGAGCACCGGGAATATCCGGAAGAAAACCACGGCTTTGACTACCGGGAAAAAGAATACGGAAATCTTGCCAGGCTTATCCGCACCTGGACCAGGCCGGAGGCCCAGCGCTCAGTTTCTTGGACATTTGTGCCGGGGTTCCCCAATGTGCCGCCCAACTGCATCACATGGGAAATCGCTTCAGGAACGGAAGAACCGGCTATAAAGGCGTTCTGGAAGGACGACACCCTTCAGGTATCGACAAAAGGATTAAAATCCGCGCTATTGACTTTTCCCCAAAAGCAAAACGCCGCAATCTTTGTTTCGGTAAACGGCTCCCGCCCGAAAAGCGTGCGGCCCGCGGCAGCAGACGCAGGGCTTGCACTAGCCTTCGCCCTTCACCAGCTGCTGCCGCAGGCCGCGCATCAGGCCGCCTACCGCATTACGGTTCCGTAAATAAAACCCTGCCGCGCCGCTTCGCTACTTCCCGGCGCCTTTGATTCCGATATTCAATCTGATGTTTTGTTTCTTGCCCTGGTCAAGGTCTTCAACAAAGACGCGGCCGAGATACGTTCCGGCCGATGCCATCATGCCTTTGCTTGTTTTTCCATTCCAGAAATAGAACAATTTGACGTTGTTCTGGTCAACGGTAAGGGTGTCATTGGCGACAAGGTTGCCCACGACGTCAAATATTGAAATGGTGCCTTTGACTTTTCCCGCCTTGAGGCTGGCGATAATGGACGGCACCAGCGTTATCTCAATGCGCGTGCCGGTGCGCAGGTCCGTGGGACCGTTCACCGGAACGAGGGTCTTTCCGGGAACGAACGGGTTGCCGATGACAATGGAACTCTTCACGATGGACACACCGCCGCACAGCGAGAGAGGGAACTTGGGCCTTTTGCCTTCCACGACGGTGTCGAGACCCGTGAGCGGCGTGCTCGGATCGAAAACGTAGATGAAATTATCGCTGTTCTTGATGACCTGTTTCGGGTTCGTCCCGGTAAAGGTGAACGGGGCGTTGTTCATGTAAAGGGTAAAGATGGTGTTCGGATCAAGGGGCGGCGTAAGGCTTGCCACGGGCTCGCTGAAAATCACCCGCAGGGAGTCGCCCGCCGGGGCCGGCGAAAAGCAGAGACTCTTTATGACCGGCAATGCGCCGTCGACGACCTTGGTGACCACAAAGGGTCCGCCACTCACGGTCATTGCAATCTGCGTCAAAGTGACGTTGGCGCTTTGCCATCCCGTTTCGAGCTCGGGACCGGAATTTTCCTGAAGAATGACATGAATGGTTTTATTTGCAAGGTCGGGCACGAGCGTCACCGCGTTGAGGTTCACCGTCTTGCCGTCGAGGGCGGTTATTTGCAGGGTCTTGATGAATTGCGCGATTGAAGGCATGGTGGGATTGATCGCCGAGGTGTCGGTCCACGTAAGGTCTATTCTGTCAAGATAACCGTCCTGGTTCGTGTCCAGCAGGATCGCGGTCACCGGCACGGTGCCCGGCGCACCGGGCGTGCAATTTTCGGAAAGTCCGCTGGGCAAGGTGGTCACCGTTGGATCTCTCTTGATCGAAAAAGAGACCTGCACAATGGTGTCGGACAGCATGTTGGTCTGCGGATTCACGTACCGGTAGGTGATTCCCATGCTGATGGTGGTCAGAGCGCTGGTCAACGGGAAGGTGTCGGTAAAGAAAAACGAGCTGTCGAGGTAAATCGCGGACGTCTTGTTATTGAGAACCATTTTTGTCGGGTTTCCGCCGACGAGAATATTCTGTATCACGTTAGTCATCAACAGACTCATAAGCGTCGAGTAATTCACGCCGGAAAGCGCCCAGATATTGCTTTCCGGGTTTGAAGATGAATAGCCGTTTATCTTTACATTGTTTGTCATCGTGGTGAGGCAAGCCGGCGCCTGTCCCTGCTTGTTGAAAAACACTGTGAATGTGGTGGGGAGGCCAGCGACACCGGTCGGGGTGGAGAACCATAAAGAATCGTACCCCGCCTGCCAACGACCCGTGGGCTCGCCGTCAGTCATAAGAATCGTATATTGATTGGCTGCAGGATTCTTTGCGGAAAGGAACTCCTGTTTGGCAGCGATGATCGCGCCATTAATATTGGTTTCACCGCCGGTGGGATTGGGCCAACTTGGCTGGTAAACTAAATCGTCTCCGGCTGAATTGGTGGTAAGAATATCTTTTATGATGTCGATTCCCATCTTCGGACCGGCTGACGTCTGATAAGTCTGGTTAAGAACCAGGAACGGCAAATACGCCTGACGCGGCTCGTTATCCAGGACAGGATGAAGTGCCTTGAAAAACTGAGTGTAATATTCGGTGGTAGTTGTATCGAAAAAGAGATGTTCGCGGAACACCACAAGTCCCACTTCGGCATTCGGCTCCTTCGCCATGATCGTATCGAGCAAGGCCTTGGTAACCGAGAACCGTGCTCCACCCGGATCGTTTCCGCCGTTCCCCTTCATGCTTCCCGTGTTGTCTATCACGAAAAGGATAGAAGAGGTCCCACCTGTACCAGTTGTCAGTGTGCGTGCCGCATTGCACGCGTGCACCAGCGAGGACAATTTCACGATATTGTCTGGCACCGTGATTGTCTGGCCGTTAAAATCCTGGGGGCAGCTCGTAATGGTCAATTCGCACATGTCATCCGCTAAAAGCGCCCCAGCTGCCGACAGTACGAAGAGCGTCAAAAGATAAGCATATTTTCTGGCGCAGATCAATATCATAAGAGGGTCTCCTGGCTATATAAAGAATAGGCCGCGTAAATGTGATTTACGCAATCCAGTCCTATTAATCTTAAAATAGGTAGGTTGCAAAAATCAAAGCAAGTATAAGTAATGCTTTTTGTTACGAAAAATGGTCCAACCCACCCATACAATAATAAATATACCCAAAAAATCGGTGATTTTGCACAAAATCCATGTTTTTTAATCCTTGGCGCGTAGGCTCAAATTAAATGTAACCGAATACCTATCGGATACATACTGTTTTTAATTCGTAGGCTCATAATTAAGGTAACCCAAGCAGAAAGGGGTTATCTCCTATGGGCCACAAAGAAAAACATGCTTATCGACAGG
>DATJAL010000003.1 GCA_035516255.1 Chitinivibrionales bacterium
CGGATTGACGGCGACGGCTTTCTTGACAAAATCGAGCGTTACCAGGCTGTCGCGGTGGATATTGACGTACTTCATGGCGTAATCGCCCGCCGAATCATCAAGCGAATAGCCGTTAAGAGAGAAATCGCTGCAGCCTATAGGCAAACGGATCATGTTGAACTTGCAGCCGTTCACCGTATCGAAGAGCGCCCGTATCACGCTGTCCTGCAGCACCTGCGGCAGCTTGTGCAGCGCGAGCACCGATGATTCGTTCGGGCTTCCGCCCCATCCGGTCATCGTCTGGTACTCAACGGTCGTGTCGATGTCTATTTCGGTCCCTTGTGTCGTATGGGCAACGACGGAAAGCTGTTGTTCCGCCGCCCACGGCGCATTCGCAACCGAGGTCCGCCATTTGGCCCTGAGCACCGCGTGGGCCGGCGCCGTCATTCCCGCCGCGAGCAGGATGAAAATCAACCATTTCGCCGCCGCACTGGCCCAAGAACGTCTTGCTAAAAACATGCCGTCCTCCATTCTTAAAAGTCAAATTTTTCCGGAACTGGACTAGAAGCCGTATTTGATCTTCAGCATCCAGTACCAATGGCTGTTCTTTATAAGCGTTTCCTCGTAGTCCTGATATTTCTCGATGTATGTTTCGGTCCTCAGATGGTCCCGGCCCACCAGTCCGATAAAGGAGAGCCGGCCGAGGATCGTCTTCTTCGCATAGACGACCCACTTCCAGTCGTCATGCAGGTAATCGTAGTCGGTTTCATTCGGCCCCGGCGGCGTCGGCACCGCCGCGACCTCGCCGGTATAACTGAGATAACTGTCCGGATACCTGGACCCGAACCATTCGCCCTCCACCGACAGCACGTCGAGCAGCCTGCACGTCGGCACGTTGACCCCGAGCATGACCGGGACCTTCTGCCAGAAGTTGTCGTATCCGTAAACGTTGCAGGTGTTGGTGGTGTCGATCGCGTTGCTCCGAGGATAGTTTTCAACTCCGAGGACCGCCGCCTCGGCGTAGATCTGGCCGTCGGTTTCACCGAAGATCGGGGCGTTGAAGAAACGTTTCGGGTCGAACATGAACCGCGCCATCAATTTTGTGCCCTGAAAGGTGTAGTAGCCCGTGTCGCCGGGAGCCTTAAGATATCCGTTTGTTAAGTAATCGTGCGTTGAGGTCGCCATGTCGTTGGTCTGGTCCACGGAAATCAAATTGCAAAACGAGACGCCGACGCCGGCATCAAAGACCTTTCCCACCGAAACGTCGGCGAGGTAGGTCAGGCTGAAATTGTAGAACGGATCGATGTCGGACATCGTGGTAAGCAGAAGGTCCTGCCGGAAGCAGTCGAAGAGCTTGACCGACAAAAGGCACCCGTTCAGGCGCGCCAGGGGGAGATCGAAGCTCGTCTCGATGTAGGCGGGGTAGCACCCGGTCCTGAACAGGTACTCGCCGAGGTCCTGCGCCTGCGGGTTGTACTTGTACTCAAACCGCCCCAGGCTGAGCGTGAGATCAAAAACGTTCTTGTGGTCCCCGAACGACAGGATGCCTTCCGCGTTCGTGATGATGATGTTGCAATTCTGCATCGCGGCGCCGAAGGTCGTGTTGTCCCTCACCGCGCTCAGCGGGCTGGTGTTGTACCAGATGCGCGCCTCGACCGAAATAAGGGTGGAAAGATATTTATTCGCCGTCGCGGCTACGCCGAGGTCGGCAAAAACGTGCCCCATCCACAGGTGGTTGATTTCCGCGTACAGGTTGCCGCCGTAATGCCCGCTCTCGATCTCGCCGGACTCGATGGCGCCCGAGCCGAAGAAATCAATTCTTTTGCTGAGAGAAGGTTTTTCCTGGGTCCGAGCCGCCGCGGTCGTGTCATTGGTCTGGGAAAACGCCATTCCAGTAAACAGAAAGGCGAAGAGTACCAATCTTGATGACTTTTGTAGAAATGGATTCATTTTTTCTCCCGTGTTTTATCCAAGACAGACAAGTAAGCCATCATTTATACTCAATGAATTTGCCATTCCCGCGAAAGCTGGAAAACGATTACCACTGCATACAATTTACTAATGGAGTTTGGGTTCTGACCAATCCATATTTGTTTTGTTGACTGGACTTCCGCTTCCGCGGGAGTGACATTTTTTATTCAACATTCTTATCGAAAAATATATCTCTTTTCACCATTTTGATTCTGATTTGCCGAAACTGTTTATCACAAGCTTCTTAACAATTGTAACATCACCACTGCTGTTTTTAACTTTAAAAAAATAGACCCCCGCGCGCTTGAGCGGCATGGCACAGGTTGACACAACTGAATTCATCCGAGCGACCACCCTTCCGTCAATGCCGTAAACAATGACTTCGGTTTTACCGGGTCGCGCGGCATTTGTCAAGTATGATCGAAGGGGATTTCCCGCAGTCCCGACGGTGCCGCCGTTGGAAATTATGAATTGTTTGAGAATAGAGTAATCAAGAATATTGATCTGGCCTATCAGCCCCAGGTCGCTCATATTTCGCGCGCATTCGGCAAGCTTGAGTATCGACTGGTACATGAGCGTGAGCGCATTGTTGAGGTCGCCGCACGCCGCCGTCTTGCCCTGCACCAAGCCCGAGGCTTTCCCGACCGTGTTGCAGGTCACATACGACTCGTTGATGTCAACCAGCGCCTCGACGTACAGGACCCGGAAGTCAAGCCGGTTGATGATAAGGTCGAGCCAATACTGCTGCGCGGCGGACAGCTGGAACCGGAGGCTTTTCAATGACGCGGAAAACGCCTGGTCGCGCGCGATGAGCGCCTGCTGTTTGGTAATGAGCGTCTGGCATTCGGACACGACAGTCGTCCACGAGGCGGCGTTAAGGTCCGTTGCGTACGGTGAAAGCTGGAGCGGCTGCCAGCCTTCCGAAATGTTCATGTCGCGGTAATCGCCGGTGGTGGCCGCCGGGATCGACGCCTCGACGCTGTCGTTGACTTGATAGAAATTGGCCATGACGGGCAACGCCTGGGCTCCATACAGCTTCTGGCAGTACTCATTATAGAACTGCGCCCCCGTTAACGCCGGGTTCCACGCGAATTCGGCAAGGTATCTGATGTTGTGCTCCACGCCCGATTGTTTCCATCCGTCAAGCGTAACGCACTCGACGGCGTTGGCCGCGCAGCTTTTGTACATGGTTTCCTGCTTCATCACCCGGAATTCCGGGAACCACACCAGTCCGTCGTATTCCCACCAGTCGGTCATCCAGCCGCGGCGGCCGTTTTTCGCGAACGTATAATCGTTGGCCGCCTCGCTGATGCCGCCGCGCGTGTCCCACGAATTCATGCCGTGGAAAATGATCTCCTTGGGGCAGTCGCGGTCGTAGCCGTTGAACAGCTCCGACATGTCCCAGCCGCCGGTGGCGATCCTGCTCCGTTCCGCGGATGTCAATTTGTTGACGGTCTGCAGGAACAGGTATCCGTAATCGATGTCCCCTTTCTTGTTCGCGTCCGTCACCCAGTAGGAATACTGGTTCCGCATCGCGGTCGCCGACGCGTCATTGGTGACCGTTTTCCAAAGAGCGCCGCCCGCCTCTGCCTGCCACATCCAGTAATAATCCGAATTGGGGTAAATCTGTTCAAGCCGGTGAAACCTGTCCACCTCCAGGTCTGCATTGTGCGCAACGAGCGGATCGGGCATGGGGTCCCAGCCGCGCGTGTTCGTCATGGTAAACGTGCCGCCGCGCGGCTGCATGAGGCAGAAACCCGCGACCGTTGAAAGTCCCCTGCTTCTTGCATAGTCGATCACGCGCCGCAGCATCGCCTGGCACGAGTCGCTCTGCACCGCGGCGCCCTTGGCCTGGTTCTGCCACCATTGTCGGGTGCCGAAGGTGGTGATCGAGCCGAACGCGCCGCCGCCCACGATCTGGGACGGCTGGAACGAGTTCTGCCAATCGGCCACGTGGTCGGAGGTCGCGCTTGACCCGTCGGAATAGGTCTCGTTGTAGTAGGCCATGCCGGGATAGAAATGGAACTCGAGGAAGTTCATGCGCATGCGCACCATGCGGTCGATAAACAGCCTGAAATCCTCCTCGTTCCAGCCCGACATCCCGCACAGGAAATTGTCCCATGGCAACAGGCCGCGATACCGGAAGGCGGGGGTGGCGGTGACCGATAAATTCTTGATTGTAAATGCGGTCTGCGGCGGCAGGATTTCGCCCGATATCAGGAAATACGCCCCGTATTGCTCGAGAAAATCATACACGGCCGCCGAAATGCCGGTATCGGTCGCCGCTGCCAGGTAAATGGCGCCGCCCACGGTTTTTATCGCATATCCCTGGGAGGCGTTTTTCCCGGCCGGCAAGGAAATGCCGCCGCCTGAGACCTGCTGCGAAACGAGGGCGTTGTTGGAAGGCGTTCCTATTATAATATGGAAAGAAGCGCCTGCGCCCGAGGTGTCAATGGTGTCGGAAAACATCCTGGACATGAAACCGACGGCATCGGTGATCACATAACTTTCGAGCGCGGATTTTGGAGAGCCGGTTTTGATTTTTATTGTTGATGACTGTGCCGGAAAAAACGCACCATGGATGGACACAATCACAACCGCAAGCAGGCCGATTGATGGCGCTCTGGCATTCCTCATGATTCCAGACCTGGAAGATTTTGTTTGATATCTTGTTTTTGTCATTCAGGAAAAACCTTTTCCGATCGGAATTATCACTGCAAATGATCTGCAAAGCTGAAAGAGCAGGATGAATGTATGATGATAATTTAAGAAATGAAAAGGGCTGAAACGATGGTAAATTGTGAAGTTGGTTTAGGGAGGGTATATATTTTTAAATCATGCTACATTAATTGTCTGGATGAGCGGTTTGATTCATTTTAAAAATGAAAAAGCGTTGGGCGTTACCCTGCTTCGGCCGGGTGCCCCGTGTGACAAAACCAACCGTGTGCCACGGCCGTCCCGGCCGTGCTTTTGACCGTTGCATATAATCTAAATAATCTCCTGGACAGAAAGGAAACCTTTACCTTGACCGGATTGCAGCGAGAAGCCATGGGCCAGAATCCCGTGCCTCACAGTTTGTTTTTCTTAATAATTGACAAACGAGTCATACACCTGCGGGCAATTTCGACCGCATCATTTTCCTCCGGCTCACTTTGCGGCCGTCCACGATAAAAGTCCCGTCGCCGACCGCATGAACCGTTCGTTTTTCTTTTCGCGAACTGTCAAAGTACGCGGCGACCCCTTCAAGAACGACAATGCCGTGCTTCGCAACGATGTCCGCGACCTTGCACTCGATATTTGCCAAACACTCCTTTATCAAAGGAGCTTGCACATGTTTGCCTTTTACGGGCGTCAGCTTGAATTTCTGGAATTTGTCCACCTCGGCGCCTGAGCACGTCCCTATCCCGACGATCTGATCAAGCATGTCAAACGTCGGAACGGCAATGACGCACTCCCTTGTTTTGCTCAGCGAGGAAAAAGAATAATTCCAGGACCCGGTGGTCATGGCAAATAGAGGCGTGAAATCCACCACCATGGTCCACGATATGGTCATGACGTTGTTCTTCCCGCCGTCATTGGTGGTAACGAGAACGACAGGACCGGATTCCACCAGGGTAAACGCTTTATTGATGGGAAAGGTCTTCATAAGATTGCGCCTTCTTTCTGTTTTGTCCGCTCCAACTCTCACGGTTTTCCTGGGTGACGTCGACCGTGTTCTTGACCGTTGCATATAAACTAAATAATCTTCTGGACGGAAAGGAAATCTTCAACTTGACCAGATTGTAGCAGGAAAACACTGCCCGGAGTGCCGTGCGATATGGGGGATACTTTTCTTTATTTATCCAAACTAGTCTTACTGGTGGGAAGTAACTGGTTAGACCCATCGGAGGGCGGTAAAAAGGTTTGAGACGTTGTCGGTCCGTTAAAGAAATGGAGAATTCTTTTTGAAAGGTATAAAGAAATTGTTTTCCTGTTATTCCAGTACAATGAGTAGAAAAGCTCTTCCCGAAAAAGATTGGTATTGGTAAATGCCACTGAATCACCAATATTGAATTTCGAGTAGAGCAAATGGATCGATTGAGAACAAGAGGAATCCAACGGGTTTTTCTTACAATCGATGAACTCTGAGATGGGTAATTGAGAGGTTCCCAGAGAATCAACATATGATTTTTTACACCATAAGAGGTAACTAAGACTTCTGCTGGATGATCTTTGAAGACTAGAATCTTGTTTCACAATTCCTTGGAAGGTTTTATTTCCGAACTGCGGGCCGACATATTGAATCAGGACTATTTCTGGGAAGGCGTTTACGTTTTGAATCTTTATAAGGCGTGTAATGTATTGCCGGGTTATGCTTATATCGGAGTGCGCTGCTTTGAACGAGATAAAAATAATTGCAATGACCGCAAGCAAAAGTATTCGCTTCATACCGATTTCCTTTATGGATCTCAATACGCGATTTCGCCTTAACCATTCTTGCACTCATGCGTTATAACGTCTGAAAATGGCCTATCGTTACAAAGAGAAGGCCATGCTATGAATGGAAAGTGATTTCCCGGATGGAATTGGATGGGTTGGTGAACTGATCGACACAATAAAACAATATTTTCATTTGAACTGTGATATCATTCTTTATTTACGTTGTATGGTTTCGCGCGGGGGCCCCGTGCGATCAGTTACCGGGGATTTGGTTGACAAGGGGAGATGGATGAAAAGAAGAAGATCGCAGAATGGCCGTCCGTGCTCTTGACCGTTGCTTGCGTCTGCCTATCCGCTCATTTTTAATATTTATCAAACGGCGTCTGGCCGAGCAGCGCCCTTACGAGCTGGTAGTCGATATCATTCCAGTTTGCCATGCGCGCGATGTTCACCATCCCCAGGCCGTAGGAATCAAGCCGTGATTTGGCGAATATTTTTCCATAGGCAATCACCCGGTGAAGGCGGTTGTCCCAATATGCAAAAACGCATTGGTACCGAAGGTACGGCGTTTTCGGGGGAGAATAATAGAACATCGGCGGGTTGTTGGGAGGCGGGGTAAAGACGGGCGGCTGAAAACCTGAGGTTGATGAAGTAATTTCCCTGTAAGCAAGTGACCCGGCGGCATATCCTTCACCGTTCATCGCAAGCGTTGTTGTTCCGTCTTCGTCCCTGCCCCACCCCGGACCATTTTCCTGCACCGACGTCTTCCCGATCCACAGGTCCTGGATAAAAAGAATTACGTCGGGTGTCGAGGAAGTAAAGCGGATCGTGGCGGAATCGGAGGGAAGGTTCACGTTCACGCCGTAAGCGTCGGTCGTGGCAAAGGAGCGGTCCGCCGTGGCGGGCTGCCCGCTAAAGTTGTCGAAAGCGACGCTTGAAAAAAGAGAATTTTCCCGTAGTCCCTGCAGAAGAGCGCTCTTGAAATGCTTTTTGATAAGGTCTTCCTGGTTGCCTTCGCCGAATTCGTCTTTTACGCTCCCGATGTAATCGACCGTAATGCTTGCAATGGGGGCGATCACCAGGGACGCGTTCGTGATCTTGCGTTCCTGGTATTCCTTCACGACCATGGTTTCATATTTCGGCGAGCACGACAGCATCGCCAATACAAGGACCGTGAATGCTGCGGGAAGTTTCATGGGAAACCTGCTTTCGGTGGCGGTTGGGCGGCAGTGATCTTGACTTTTGCTTATAAATTAAATTATCGGCCCGGCGCGATGGCAAGTACTACTTGATTGTCATTGAGGAAGACCGGTGCACCATTTGAAGACGTTGAGGTAGGAATTGTAAATTGACAAAGCCGTTAATGCACTTTAACCATTAATCGCAGAATCCTTCTGCCGATATAATATCATCTTCTTCCGCCGTGTAAAGCTCGCGCTGCTGCAATCGGATCGCCAGCCACTACTATAGTCTGCGCATCAAGGAAGTTCCGGCGCCAAGAGGGGGTGTGCCCCCGGATCACCGCCGCATCCCGCCCAAATTTATTAACTTTACATAGGGGATGCGGTGGAAGCCGGGGGCCAGGGGGAGACTTCCCCCACCAAAAAGTCATTAATAAATCAATCAATAAACAAAATCCGCAATCCCATGCGCCGGTATCGTCGGCTTGACAATCTGCGAACCCTGCTTGATCTTGAACGAAACCGCCGCGGCCGAGTTGTTGTACGCCACCACCACGATCCTGCCGTCCTGGTTCCTAAACGCGGTCGCCTCGAGGGTGGTCTGCGAGCTGGCGCAGCCGACGCGTACCGCGCCGGGCCTCAGGTATTTGCTGAACTGGGCGATGACATAGTACGACGGGTTGTAATGCACCGAGTCGTTATTGGAGTCGATGTACACCGACGAGGCGCAGCCCGTGTTCGGGTCGTGCCGCGGCAGGCCGTTCTGGTTAAGCACGAGGTTCCACTCCACCCATCCCTCGGTCCAGTTGTTCAGGTCGCCGATGATGTCGTGCGCGTAACTTTGGGCCAGGCCCCAGTTGTACATGGGCAGACCGCCGGCCTCCTCGGTGGCGAGCAGGTGCTTTGCCGGAAAATTGGCGTGCGTGGTGCCCACGTTGTCGAACCCGTCTCCCGTGTACCAGTGGAACGCCGTGCCCCAGGCGTACTTTGCCGCGGCCGTGTCGCTGAAAATGGTGTTGGCCCAGGTGACGATGTGGTCCTTGTTGTGGTCCCAGATCATTACCTTGACGTCAACCTTGTTCAGGGCGAGCGCGGGCCCCAGGTGCGATTTGAGAAAGTCCCGTTCGGTGGCCGGCGTGTAGATGCACGATTCCCACGTCTGCGTGGCCTCGGGCTCGTTCTGGATGGTGAGGCCCCAGATGGAAATGCCGTTGTTCTTCATCTCCTGCACATACTTGACATACATCAATGCCCACGCGTCCTCACAGGTGGCAAGCAGCGTACCGCCGTTGAGCATGTTGTTGTTCGATTTCATCCACGCCGACGGCGACCAGGGCGAGGCGAATATCCTGATGTCGGTGCCGGTGACGTTCATCGCCTCCTTGATCGTGGGGATCATCCACTGGGACTCGTGCTGCATTGAAAAGTTGTCGAGAGTGAAATCGTTGGCGACGTTGTCGTAGGAATAATTCGCCACACAGAAATCGCAGCTCTGCAGGTGGGTGCGGCAAACGGTGTAGCCCGAGCCGGTGTACGGGTTGAAATAATTGTTGAGGACCGACGCCCTGTTCTGCGCGCTGGTTTTTTGGAGGTTGTACGCCGTTGCCTCGGTGAACGCGCCGCCGAACCCGAGTATGGTCTGGAACTTTTGTGTTGTGTCGACGGTGACCGTGGGGATCGCCGAGCCGTCGTCGTTCGCAAAAGTCAACGCCGGCTTCGCCGCGAGCAGGTCGGCGGACTGGGCGGTCTGGACCACCTGCGCCGAGCCGGGCGCCACGGTGCGCTGCAGCTTGATGTCATAGGTGCCGGCGAGGCTGGGGATCGGCAGTTTTGCCACGTTGTACCCCACCGCCCAGGCAACGATCGTGTCCGCGTCGGCGGCCGCTTTACGGTTGCCATTCATGGTGAAATTGCCCTCATGACGGATCAGCCCGCCGCCTGCCGTGACGCGGGAACCGGCTGACTGAACCTTGAAGATGCATGCGCTTTCTCCGATCCGGACGCGGAGCAGATACACCTGCGGGGACAGCGGCGCCGGAAACAGACCGGTTGAATATTCTCCATTGGTAAAAACACGGTCGGCAATACTACCGGCGCGTTTTCCCGAAAGCGTAAACGCCTCGATGCAAACACGGGTGGGGCCGTTTGCAATTTTGAAATGGAGCCTGTTACCCATCATTCGCGCCGAAGCAGGCTCCATTGCCGTGGAAACGGACTGCCTTTGGACCTGCGATGAGCCGCCTAAGGCGTAATGGCCGATCGAATCCGACTGCGTATGAATGCCGCCGGCAATGAGGCTCACGATGGCGCCATAAACTCCTTGGGTGGTTCCTGAGTCGGAAATGGTCCCGGTGATGTTGACCTGCGATTGGGTGAGAGAAACCGCGGCAATGACACAGATGAACATTTTGACGCTTTTAATGGACATGTCCGGCCCCTTTCATGTTTTTCGGATCCAGATGAAATCGAAGCAGTATGATCTGGAAATGATTTTGATCAGTATACCAGATAATATAATGTAGAAAAGAATATAAATGTAGGGCGAAAGAAGTTTTGGAATTGGTTAATTTTTGGGATATATTATTGAATTGATAGTCTTGGGGTGGAAAGACAAGCCTTTTGGATCAGATTCTTTTATGTAAATCAAATTATATGCTTGCCTCTCGATACGTCCGCCGCCTCCAGTATCCAATGGCAAACGAACCGCACTTGCCGTGTTTTTACCTTCTTCCACCGCGTAAAGCCCGCGCTGCCGCCATCATCTCGCCAGCCGCTACTGCCGCCCGCAAACCATGAAAGAACCGGCGCCAAAGGTGCACTTGGCAAAAGACGGAAGACCATGGAGCCCACCGTCGATACCTTATCACGATTAATGAAATGACTGATCACCGCTATTCTCCCGCGGCCGCATCCATTCCGGTCCGGGCCGCCTTGGGCGATCCCGGCATCAAAAACACTGCGGGCAGTGCGGCCAAAAAGGCGGCGGTCATGCCGAAAAAGATTATCCTGAAACCGACGAACATGTTTCCGGTCACGTGCAGGACAACCGTGGCAACGGCGACGCTCAGCGCGCCGCCGGTCTGGCGGAACATGCCGCGTATCCCGGTGATGGTGGCCGCGCGTTCGGGCATCAGCTCGATGCAGGCGTTGTTCGAGGCGGGGGCGGCAAGCCCGGTGCCGATCCCGACGACCGCGTTGATGACATACAGAACGGAGACCGAATCGAACCTGAAGCCCAGGAGCAGCAGTCCCGCCGCCGCCGAGAGCGTCCCTGCGACGATGGGCCAGCGGTAGCCCCACCGCATGATGTAAAAGCTTGTCAAAGAAGAAAACGCTATCATGGCGGCGGACCGCGGGGTCACGATGACGCCGCTCTGGAGCGTGCCCATCCCATAGACAAAAACGGCGTAGGCGGGTATCAGCGACATGCTGCCGATGATCGTTGCGCCGTACATGAAATTGTAGATGTTCGCGGCCATGAAAGGCCTTCCCCGCAGCACTTCGACGTCGATGACTGGATACGTCGCCCGCTTCTCAAATTTTATGAGAACGACCATCAGCGCCACGGAAAGGCAGACGAGCACCGCGGCCGCAAGGAACATGCCCGCCGACCGCTTGGAACCGATGAGGCTCAGTCCGGCCATCAGCGAAAAAAGTGAAACGAACAGTATGACGGTCCCGGGCAGGTCTATCGCCTCGTTCTTCCTTTCTTCGCGGCGCAGGACCAGAAACGCCGGCGCCATGAGGACAAGGCATGCGGGCACGTTTATCCAGAACACCGACCGCCAGCCGAACTGTTCCACCAGCAGCCCGCCGAGGTTGGGCCCGATGATCATTCCGATGGGAAAGATGCTGCTGAGGAACCCGATGGCGCGGTGCTTGGACTTTGGAAATTCGTCGGCGAGAATCCCTACTGCGGCGGGCATGAACCCGCCGCCGCCGAGCGACTGGATAAATCGCGAAAAAATCAGAAGGCCGGCGTTCGGCGAGACCGCGCAGAGGGCGGAGCCCAGGGTGAACAAAAAAAGGCAGAGTAGAAACGTGAATTTCTTGCCCAGGATGTCGCCCACCCTGCCGGCAATCGGCATTACACCGGTGAGGCCAAGTTGATAAATGCTAATGATCCATCCCGCAAGGATCAGGCTGATGTGAAACGAGGAAATGACCGATGGAAACGCGACCGCCACCGACGTCGTGCCTATTGCCGAAAGCACGAGGGTGAGTCCTAGGATGAAGAAAATCACGAAACTGCGCATGGTTCGCCTTTTTAAGGAATTATTTGGCCTAACAGGCGGTTGAAAAAATGGTTTTCTCGGCGTTCATGGTTTCCTTCGACAAGCTCGTGGTAAACCCGCTCCCCGTGAACGGTTTTTGTGCGAATTTCGAGCACTTTTCCGTTCGCCATGAGCCTGTCGAAGGGTGAACGAAAACTTTTTCAACACCTGCCAACGCTCCAGATGAAAAATAATTTCAAGAGACTTGAAAGTCGGTAATATCTGATGTGAATCCAGCGTCTAATATGAAAAGATGCTTACCAAGGAATAAAGGGGGAGCATCTTTTCGAAGAAATGATTACAATGGAATTGAAAGCACGGCGAGGCATGATATGAAATTGAATATTCCCTTTGGTTGGTTGTTTGCGGGCGTTTCCATGCTAATGGCGGCATGCATGCCTGGCTGGCCCGTCATGGACCGGACAGAGCAAACCATAACCCAAAAAGATATATATGGAGCCGCCTATGCGGGTGGAGAGTATATCGCAGTGGGAATCACCCAGACAGGCCGCGATGATGCCCGGTCGATTTCCGACACGGGAGAAATCATGACCTCTTCCGACAGTCTTGTGTGGACCAAAAGGGTTTCAGGAACGCCCAACATTCTCTATGGCGTGGCGTACGGCGATAGCCAGTTTGTCGCTGTAGGAGAAAGAGGCACCATTCTGTTTTCCTCCGATGGTGTATCCTGGAAAACCGGTATTTCCGGGACAATGCCGGCTCTCAACGGCGTCACCTATGGATTGCGTCAGTTCGTCACCGTCGGCAGCAAGGGGACGATTCTCACCTCCGCCGACGGAACCGCCTGGACGATTCGAAGCTCAGGCACGGCCGAACTGATCAACGGCGTAACCTGTAACGGCAGCCTGTTCGTGGCCGTGGGATACGGCACTGATGTGCTGACCTCTCCGGATGGCGCAACATGGACCGTCCACGGCTCGCAAACAATGCCGGCGCTCAATGGCATTTGTTACGGCGACGGCCAATTCGTCGCGGTCGGCGAAAGGGGCGCGATCTTCACCTCCACGGACGGAGCGTCCTGGACAATCAGAAACTCAGGAACAACCGAATTTTTAAATGGCATAACGTATGGAGACAGCCTGTTCGTCGCCGTTGGGTGCGGCGGTGCGGCGATCACCTCTCTCGACGGGACGTCATGGACGCTCAGGAACTCCGGTACAAGCTCCACGATCAACGGGGTGATATACGGCGGCGGCCGATTCCTCGCGGTGGGAGACAATGGGACAATCTTGACTTCGATGGACGGTGTTGTTTGGTCAAGCGCGGCTTCACAATAAGGAATGAATGAAAATTAAAAACAATAGGGCCAGGGAAAAGTGCTGAAAATCTTTCGGCGCCTTTTGCGCCGGCTACGAAGGTGCTAGCTGTCAGAAAATACAAAAATAAACAAGAATCCTGTAATTAAAACACCCGGAAGAGTGTCAAACTGTCGGGCATTCAAAACCCGGTTCAGTGAGTCGGAATTTTAACCATTAACGCAGTTGGAGGTCAAATGAAGAAGTTGGTGTCCGTAATCGTTTTGTCTTCTCTGATTCTAGGCGGGGCGGCGAGTATTTCGGCTCAAACCGCGTCTCCAAGCGAAAACAAAAACGCCCAGACGACGGATCAGCAGCAGACCCCCAAGAAACACCACCACAGGGGAATGCATTGCAAAAAGCATCATCAGCAGACACAGGATCAGCAGAGGGGAACGCAACCGCAGGATGAAAAAAAGTAGACAAAAACCTTTCTTCCGAACCTTATAACCGCTTCGTAACCGGCGTTCACCGAAACGAAGCGAACCGGGTTCCGGGGTTCAACCTTTTGAGTAAAGGGCGCGGATGTTGTGGTTAAATCCGCCGCCGTCATCATACATTTTTTTTGCTTGCGGCTTTATGGATGCCCTTCAGGGATCCGTGCCTGCGCGGAGTGAACGACTGTTGACGCGCCAGGGATTGGTATCAACCTGCCTTCTTATATTTGAAATGTTAGGTAACATTTTATATCCATAAAATTGTCAAACAAGCAAAGAAAGGGGATTTGATATGAAAACACAGAATGTTCGATCGTGGTTTGCAATAGGCTGTGTCATGGTGGCAGCACTGGTTTGTTCCTGCCTGGTTCCGCCGCGTCCGGGGCGGGTTTTAGTTCCCGTGCCTCCCCCTCCGAGGTTCGGATTTTATTACCACGTGCCCCACGGACGGATTCATTTTTTTGCCCCCCGTCCCGGGGTGGCCGTTGTTCTCCCGCCTCCGGGCGCATATGTGGAATATCTTCCCGATGGGTGTTCAACGATCGTGGTGGCAGGCATCCCATATTATTATTTCAACGGAGTATATCTCAGGCCTCATCTGTCGGGGTATGTAGTCGTTACTGCGCCCGACCGCGCCCCGGCGGAACAGACGCTGACCGCCCCTCCGGCGAGCGGTGAACCCATGTCTCGCACCGCCAATTCGGCGGCGGACACCATAACCGTCAACGTTCCAAATTCAAAAGGCGGCTTCACTCCGGTGAGGCTTGTAAAACGCGATGACGGCTATGTGGGGCCGCAAGGCGAGTTCTATGACGGGCATCCGACCGTGGACCAGTTGAAGGCGCTGTACGGTAATTGACAACCGCACTTACGATTTCAGTATTATTGCGGTTTCACGTTTCGCGGACAGGCGGCGTCCGGGTTTGTCGCATTAATCAAGAGGTAATTTTGCGGCATATGCTCTTTCACCCGACCCGATTTTAAGCAGGTAGAGGGCCTTTTTTATTCCCGAAAGGTCGACGGTGCCGCCCGGGACTACTGTTTTTTCAAGAACTTTCCGTCCCGTCAAGTTGAACACTGCGACAGTGATGCCCCCTGCCACGGCTCCCCGCTCCGGCCCGCCGATAACGCTGAGCATTTTCCCTTTGACGGAATTGCGGAGAAGAAAGGAAAAGCCGCCGTAATCGGCAATGACGTTCCAGGATGCATGGCCGCTTTCAACGGAACTGTTGACTGCCCAATATTTCTGCCATCCGCGCCATTTTGGCGATATCGAAGCCGAATCGCCCGGTGCGTGCTTCAATCCCCAGCAGCCGCCGTAAAAACAATACTGATTGAACACGCCGTCGCAATACGGCGCCATGGCGGTCAAATAGTTCACGTACGCCATTTCCTGCCCCGGATCGCGGGTGAGGGCCAGGTTGTTGTCCGGGTAATTGTCCGCGCCTCCCTCGTAGCAGACGAGGGAAATTCCTGTGCTGTCAAGGCTGTTCTTCGCCCACGCCATGTTCTGGGCTTCGGAAGCGATCGCGCTGGTCTCGGCGGCCACCGAGGCGCCGCCAATATACGGCGCCATGGCATAGGCGTTGAATGTTTCGTTGCCGGGATTAATGACCGCGTTCTTGAGACACGCAAGGTCCCCTTTGACCATATGGTTGAAATCGTATCCGTTCCAGTGATATCCCACCTGGCCGGCAATGACCTTCACCAGCCTCGGGCTGTTTGCCCCGAACACCTTTTCAAACTGTTCGAACGTCCTGACCGATGCGTAAACGTCATATTTCCTCCACGGGTCGCAATACGCGCCGACGTCCAGATTCGTCAGCCCGACCGTATCGGCCCGGTTGCGGGCATACACCGTGTTGGGGCATCCCCAGTTCCAAATTTCGTTCGCCCATTCGACATAAATTTTCAAGTTCCCGTTGAGCTGGCTTTTTATCAGTCCCGCGAGCTGGAAGCAATAATCGCTGTCGGCGGTGCACGGAATGTTCATCCAGAGGTCGGCGCCGACCCTGTTGCACAAATCAATCTGCCATTCCACGGCCACGCCGTAGCTTGTGTCCGCGTTCCACACCAGCGTATGCGTGTTCGTGGCGCCGTCGTAATTGTCTATGAAACACGGTATCCTGTTGGCGTTGTTATAGTGGTTGGCGGTCTTGGGAATTCGCTGGCTCCATTTGACGACGCAGGCCGTATTCACCTCGTTCCAGTCCATGAAACGCAGGCATGTAATGTCCGCGGCCTGCAATTCGGAGACAAGGGTCGGGTTCCACGGGTTCGTCGCCGTCGGCCAGTTCACGCCCGGAGCAAAAAAATCCTGCCATCCTTCCCAGCCGATGTTCCAGAAGTTTGCGCCCGGGGTCATGGCGTGGACCCGTAATGAAGGCATTGACAATAAGAGAAACAGCAAAAACGTTGTTTTACCTTGATGACGCATGTTTCGCTCCCCTTGGATGAGCTCCCCGCTGTCTTATCGGGTTCATGTGTGAATATAGGTGTTCGAACGGCAAACGCACATAAAATTTTGAACGATGCCAGTCATGGTATGCCTTGTGTCCTTTTCCCGTCGCCGCAGTGAACGAATCGGGAAGTAACGGAAAACATGTTGAATGTATTGTAAAATTATTTTTAAAAAAGGAGGCCTCATGCGCTTATGGACAGATCAGCGGTCTTGACAATGCGTTCGCGGCGGGATTCCTGATGGCAGCGGTGAGAAGCGTCCCTGTGGTCCGCCTGCTTAAAATTGCGGCATGCGCGGCCATGAAGCGTTTTTCCCCTTATGCGCCGACGTCAATGACGGAATGCTGTGTATGCCCATCATCCCGCCAGTTCTTCGGGGGACGGCCGCCTGCCGTTCAGAAGCAGTTCACGGATCATGGGCGTGCCTCCGCCCTTCGGTTTGGGGGCGTCAAGGTCAATGATCCAGCCGTTCACGATATGCTGTCTTCTCTGTTCCTCGGTGTAAACAACGGACTTTTGCACGAGGATGTGTCGGTGGTCTTTTTTATTGTGATTTTCGTTCATCGGCGGCGTTCTCCTTTCACCCCTCCCCCGAATCCTTGAACCCCGGGATTTCCTGATGCGCCCGATCGCGCTCGCTCAGCACGAACTTTTTTTTCCCTATGTCAAGTGTATCGGGAAAGGTCTTCTTGATTTCAACGATTTCGGCGACATGCTCTCGGAAGAGCGCGACAAGCGACGGATCGAGCGTCTTGCCGCTCTCGCGCGCCATGATCGCAACCGCAACATCGACCGGATAGGCGTCTTTGTAGGGCCGCACGGATGTCAACGCGTCAAACATGTCGACAAGGCCCACGATCCTGCCGGCGAGTGGAATGGCCTCGGCGGCAAGGCCGCGCGGATAGCCCGAGCCGTCCCATTTTTCATGGTGCGTAAGCGCTATTTCATAGGCGAGCTGCAGCACCGGCGCCTTTGCGTCGGCGAGGATGCCCGCGCCGATCGTGGTGTGCGTCTTGATGAGATCGAACTCGGCGGCGGTCAGTTTGCCCGGTTTGTGGAGGATGATGTCGGGAATGCCGATTTTTCCCACGTCATGCATGGGTGATGCACAGAGGATGTTCTGCACGTCGTCGCGGCCGAGCCCCAGCTTTTTGGCCAGGCAGGCGCTGAACTTCCCGATACGCACGATATGCGCCCCGGTGTCCTCGTCGCGATATTCGGACGCGGCGACCAGCCGGTTGATGGTGTCGTAGTACGCATCCTGCAGTTCGCGGTTTTTTCTCCGCAGGTCGGAGATGGTCGTGTTGAGGTCCGCTGCATACTTGAACAGCTGCTTGTTGAGGTTATCGACCTTTCGGTGTTGGGCCTTGGAAGTCGTGTACAACCGGCTCAGGTCGTGCGCATATCGCATCGCCTGGGTCTGAAGGTCTGGCGTCTCACCGTGAATGGTTCCGAAGCCTATGATGTTTGCGTTCATTGCGGTTCTCCTTCCCGGCGGATTCAGGGCCCACGGCGCCTCATGCCGGGCCGGGGCCGCGTTCTACTCTGTCAAGAAGTTCGAGCGGGCTGTACGGCTTTGACAGGTATGCTTCTGCGCCGGCCGCCACGCAGCGCTCCACCGACTTATCACGCCGCGACCCGGACACGACGATGATCCTGCTCGCCGCAGTGTCGGGGTTGGCTTTTATCCGCTGGGTCGCTTCGATGCCGTTGAGCCTCGGCATCTCGATGTCCATGATGATGACGTCGGGTTTTTCGCGCAGGCTCATGGCGACCGCCTGCTCGCCATCTTCCGCCTCGAGGATCTCGTACTCTTCGTCGCCGAAGGTCGCCTCGAGCAATTTGCGCATGTCGGGCGCATCGTCGACAAACAGGATTTTTTTCATGACGGTTCCTCCGATGTGTAAATTTCCAGCCATGAGGGGGGTTCTGACCGCTTACCGGTGACAGCCGATCTTTACAATCCGCCCACAAACCGATTTTTTTCCATTAAAATTTAGTATTGTAATTCCCGCCGAAGGGCGGCCAAATGCCGTTCCGGCCTTTTTGTTCCGCTTTGTCCTTTTTTATATGGCCGGCGCGGCGTGCATATTTAATTTTTTTATCATGAACGGCAACAATGTGCTTCTCATTTGGCCGAAAACGGACAAAGGCTACTACGATCTCAATCCCCTGAGTCATATTTTCGGACAAAAGGGGGCTTTTTTTCCCTTGCCGCTGCTGTGCGTGGCAAGCGCGTTGGGGGATTCGTGGAACTATTCGATTGCAGACGAAAATGTGCGGCCGGTCAGCGACGCTGAAGCATGTCAGACTGATTTCTTCCTGATTTCCTGCAACGTGCTTCAGAGGAACGCGGTGGAAAACCTGTTGGCGCGGCTGGAGCCGTACCGCAAACCCATCATAGTCGGCGGCCCGATTTCGGCGACGATCCCAGACGCATTTTCGAACAGAAAAATCACCAAGGTCATCGGGGAGATTGAAGGCGTTGAGCAATCCACGGCTGAAACGGGAACAACCGTGGCCGAACTGCTGTCGCTGCACATGAAAGCTGGCGCGTTGAGACCGCAGTACCGGTCGAGAGGGTTTCCGGATTTAAGGACG
This sequence comes from Chitinivibrionales bacterium, assembly GCA_035516255.1. NCBI lineage: Bacteria > Pseudomonadati > Fibrobacterota > Chitinivibrionia > Chitinivibrionales > Chitinivibrionales bacterium. The sequence goes on from DATJAL010000003.1 coordinate 18,639, forward strand.
ATAAGGCCGCCGAGGATCGACCTCCTTAAATCGAATCGCTATTTCACTTTCTCAATGCAAACATCCCGCGGGTGCCATAACAATTGTGACTTTTGTCAAGAAAGGTTCCTGTATGGCACGCACCGCAGGAAAAACACCGCGCAAGTGATGGCCGAACTGGACCAGCTGGTTGTGCTCGGCCGACAAAGGTGCGTCTTCATCATCGACGATAATTTTACGGGCAACGTTTCAATTCCCGAACGGAAGCGGGAGATTTCCGAGCTCCTCGACGCGATGTACCAGTGGCAAAGGGCACATCAATTTCCATTCGATTTTTTTTCCCAATGTTCGATTGAGATCGCCGATCATGATGATCTCATGGAACTCATGGCCAGGGCCGGTTTGAACCTGGTTTTTTTGGGCATCGAAACCATCAACAGCGCCGCGCTGAAATCGGTCCACAAAACCCAGAACGTCAAAGCAGATATCCTGTCGGCGATAGACAGAATCCGCGGCCACGGGATAGGTATTATGGGGGGCCTCATTGTCGGCTTCGATGAAGACACCGCTGACTCGGTTGATGCCGTTGCAAAGTTCGTGCAACAGTCCAGTATTCCTTTTACGGGCATTTCGCTGTTATTTGCTCCACCGGGAACTCGGCTTTACAGCCGGCTGTACGCCCAGGGAAGAATCTCGGGGGACCCCGACGCGCTCACAAAGTCCTTCCGCACCAATATCATCCCGAAGATGCATCCGGCGCAGCTATATGGCCATTATTTCAGGTTGGCGAAAACCCTTTATAGCGCTGACGCATATTTCAGCCGTTGCCTGCGCTGGACCGATCGATGGAACGATTCACATGTTCTTCCCGGCACTAAGGGTTCGGTGCCCGCGAATCTGAGGATAAACCGGATCGCAAGGAGCGTCTTCCACCAAGGATTCCTGTCCCGGTACCGTTTTCACTACTGGATCTACGTTGCTCGGCTCATAGTCAAATTCAGAAGAAATAGAAATAAAATCGCCGTGGCAATGTACCTTGGCTATTTCTTCAGCGTTATAGACAGCGTGGTCAACCACCTCGAGAAGTTCATGGTTGCGATTCCCGAGGAGATAATAAGCGAATGGGAAGCCTTTCAAAAGAAATCCAAAGCCAATGCTCAATGAAATTTCATGTTCAAGCTCAAGCCTTCTGGTCAAGTATGCCTTGACAAAGGGTGTCGCCAAATCGGCCCTCTTTTCGGGCATCGAGCAGTACGAGGCCGTCCTCCAAAACCCGCTGGAATGGGTTGACTTTGAAACGTGGGACAGGCTCGCGGCCAATTTCTGCGCAGCTCGATCCGACACCCAAGACGCCTTGTTCCAAGCGGGATACGAGATTCCCCTCAGGCTGGTATCGACCTTTCAACAGTTTTTTTTTAGGGTTGCCCCCATTCACCTGATAAAACAAAAGATCAAGCAGCACTTTGAACACAGCATCAATAAAAACCTCGTCGCCGAAATCGAGGTTGTCGGCGAGGGCGCCATCGAGCTTACGATTCGGCCAAAAGCCAGGGAGCGTTACTCGGAGCGGATATGTGATTTCAACCGCGGCTTCGCGTATGCGCTTCTGATTGCGAAAGGGTATCGCAACTGCCGGATCAAGGAGACCTGCTGCGCTGCCAGGAGCGCCGCCCCCGCATGCGTGTATCTTGGCACTTGGGACCCCCGTCCGGGAATCATGCAACACCTTTATAACTTCTTCAGTTTCAGCTTCCGCGATCAGCGCGCCATCATTTCCCACATGGAAGAAAACCAGGCCAAGCTGCGCAGCCAGCACGAGGAAATCCTTTCCATGCGCGATTTCTACTCGCATATCATGGCGAGCATGACCGAGTCGGTGCTCTGGCTCGGCCGAAACGGCATCATCGAGTTCGCCAACCGGGCGTTCCACGCGCTTTCGGGCCTGCCCGAAGACAAGCTCGTCGGCGCCTATTTCATGGACCTTCTCGCCGCCGACACGAGGGCCCGCGAGACCTTTGTGCGCCTGCATGAAGAGTGCCTGACGCACCCTCTGAAGCCCGCTGTTGCCGAATTGTCGATAAAGACCCGCCACGGCGGCCATCGCATCGGCATAGTGAGCATGATCTGGGTCAAAAGCGACCACCGCGCACCGGGTTTTCTCGTTACCGTTCGCGACGTTACCGAGGAAAAGAAAATTGAACGCGAGCTCTTTCTCGCCCAGGACCGGTACCGCGCGCTGTACGAGAACTCGCCGGCCATCATCGTGGGGCTGGGCACCGACGGCCGGATCATTTACGTAAACCCCAGCATGGCGGAACAGACCGGTTACACCAGCGAGGAACTCACGGGCATGCATTTTTCACAGCTCGTTGCGCCGAACGCCGAGGCCGACGTCGAGGGCGTGTTCCAGGAGCTTTTGCACCAGCCAGCCAGGCTGCAGGAGCTGCATTTCAAGACCAAGGCCGGCGAATGGAAAAGCATCGCGTTCAACACCTACCAGATCTTCGACGACCAGAAAAACCTCGCGGGCCTGGCCGGCATCGGCATCGACGTCACCGAGACAAAGCGGCTCAACGAACAGATCATCAAGACGCAGCGCATGGAGCTCTTGGGCCAGATGGCGGGCGGCCTCGCCCACGATTTCAACAACATCCTCACGTCGATCACGGGCTATGCCGTGCTCATCCGGCGCCGCTCCGCCGAGCAAAAGATCAGGGAATACGCCGACATCGTGGTGCAGGCGGGCGGACGCGCCTCGGAACTGCTCAAGAGCCTTTTGGCCTTTTCCCGCGGCGACGTTGCGAAAAGGGAAGAATTCGACGCGGTGGCGATCGTGCGGGAGGTGCGCGACATGATGCGCGGGGTGGTGCCGAAAAACATCAAGGTCCTCGACCGCGTGCCCGACGACCATTGCATGCTGATCGGCGACCCCGGCAAGATCAACCAGTGCGTCATGAACCTGTGCATGAACGCCAAGGACGCGATCGGCGCGAAGGACGGCGTGATCACCATCCGCGTGAGCAAGCCGCCCCAAAAAGAAGGGTTTCTCTGGATCCAGGTGGAGGACAACGGCACCGGCATCCCGCCGGACATCATCTCGCGTATCTTCGACCCGTTCTTCTCGACAAAGGCGAAAAAAGAAGGAACCGGCCTCGGCCTCTCGGTGGTGTACGGTATTGTCAAGGCGCATAAGGGCGACGTGTACGTCGACTCGCGGCCCGGCGAGGGCGCCACCTTCACGCTCGAGCTGCCGCTGTCCAGCCGCAACCAGAGCGCGCGGAAAAAAACGGTCATGGTGCTCGACGACGACGGCCTGCTCAGGAATTACTGCACCGAAATCCTCCGCGACGCCGGCTATGACGCCGAGGCGTTCGAAACCATGGCCGAGGCCGCGGAGTGGCTGACCGAGCACCGGGAAGAAACGGTGTTCATCGTGAGCGACGTGGTGATGCCCGACATGGACGTGGCCAGGTTCGTCGACACGGTGGCCCGTCTCAAGCCCGGCCTCAAGATCATCTGGATGAGCGGACACACCACGGCCGAGGTGCAAACCGTGATCCGGGAGTTTCCCTTTTTGCAAAAGCCCTTCCAGCCCGCGGCACTCATCGAAATGGTGAGGACGCTCGGCGCGTGAACGGGTGAAGCTCGAATTTGCCCGGTGCACATTTACAAACGACATGCTTTCATTTTGGGAATTTCATCATCACTTCTGCGAAACTTTTCTGATCACTATTTGTAAACATCAATTCCAAAACAGCGTTAACCGTTTGAAATATAATGGCATAGCAATTGCTCTTTTTATAGTGCCATGTTCGGGAACAAGCTGACGATGCTGATGCGTGACGTAATTCCACGGGGAGGGTGGAATGCGTTGAGCAATTTTTTGGCCTGTCTTTCCGTTCCCAGAATCGGTTCGCCTATTTCATTTTACTGCGGACAATTCCGGTTGCAGGAATTTTACATGCCCGGCATGGAAAGCGGAATGCGTAAAAAGTTCCTCGCATTTTGCTATCCAAATGATGTGCCCGATAATAAAAAAGAGGTCGAAATCGACCTGCAATATTGGGGCAGCACCACGACGTTTCTCGTTTTTTCGGGACAAGAGAAAATCGAAGGGTGCGTGCAATTCATAGAAAAAAAAATCGGCGGGAAAATCCCGGCGGAATTCGGCCATGTGGTGGACAGCATCGACGGTGGCAAGGAGGCTTCCGCCGTTCCCAAAGGAACATATTCGGAAATCTACCGCTGCCGGCGCTCCCGTGAACTTCACGGCAAAGACTCGGTCCTCGTGGTCGCCATGCTCTTCAAGGCGATATGGGCCAAGGTCATCCAAACCGGCATCGAGTATTCGTACATCACGTTTGATCCCGACAACCACGCCCTGAGAAACCTCTATCTGCGGAAGCTCGCCTTTAAAGACCCGAAAATCACCTTGCAATTCGGGAACAATGCCAAGCCATGGGGGCTGCTCTACGCCGATTGGGCGGACGTTGACCGCAATCTTGCGTCACGGGGTCCAAACAGCTTTCTGCTTGCCACCTGGATCAGGCAGGGGCTCAAGCAAAAGAACCCGCGCTTCCCTGCTGTAAAAACCGATCTCCCCATCTCGGAAGACGATGCCGTGCTGTTTGCGCAGGTCGTCCGCCCCGTTCATACCCGCGCGACCGCGCCGCGCAACGACGCGCTGCCCGAGAGAAATCCAACCCGCAGTTTCAGTTGACGGAATAAAAGGGGCCCAGCAGTCGCCGGTTCGCGAGAAAATATTCCCTGCTGCGGTCATGTTCGGCATTATCGAGGACCGGCGGCGCTTCGGTGTCTTCCGCGGCCTGCGCCATGTACGAGAGCGCGCGGCAATACGTGCGGTGGAGAAAAAGCGCGTAGTGTGCCGGGACCTTGCGGTACTTGCGCCAGATTTTCCTGAGGTACCTATCGGTGATGCCGGCCGCCTGCTGCCACTCCCCCACGTTTTTCGGCGAGTAGTCGAACAGCGCGTCAACGCTGCGCCTCATGAGGTAATCGCCCTGCATGCAGCGGTCGGGGCAGAGCAGGTTGCCCACGCTGTAGCGGGCGGCAAACGGCATCAGGTCGAACGCGCCCTGCGGTTTGTCAAGGACTGCCTTGGCCCCCGCCGCGGTCGCCAGCCAGCCTTTTTCCGCCGACGAACAGCCGGTGAGCACGATAAACGCGGTTTGCGGCGAGTATTCCCGTATCAGGAACAATTCGTCGCCCATGTCGGTGATTCCCATGTCCTGCACGCACAGATTGACCGGCGCGTGTTCCTTGAAAATCCGGCAGGCGTCGGCCGAGCTCGCGGCGGTGAAAACGCGGTACACGGGAATGTCTGAAAAATGCGTCTGGTACAGCTCAAGCAGCACGGGATCATCGTCCACAAAAAGAAGGGTGAGCGTTTTGTACAGGAACGCATAGGGCTGGACAATTGCTTGAGCGGAGTGCACCGGCATGGAATTTCTTCTCTTGAGAGCGGCGGAGCGTAAGAAGGGGGTTCTTTACAAACACTCGCCTTTATGCTTAAGGTTCCCCTACCGCAACCTGAGCATAGATGCAGTTGATGAAAATATAGAAATTTTCATACCCGATTGTCAAATCTTGAATGCACGGAGGGCACACATGAGGGCGTCCCCGCGCTTCCGTGCGGTGACGGACGGGTACCGGCGAAAGCTATCGCGATGATGTATTCTCCAGGTCGGGCTTCACGAGCATCGCCGTGGAGAGCGCCGCAATGAGCAATTTGAGCTCTTTGTCCAGGTCTTTTTTCATCCACACCGTTCCTTTGTCCATGAGATTGACGGCCGTTACGGTTTCGCCCGGCCTGGCAAAAAGCACGCCCCAAAACGCCCGCTTTTCCCTTGCGTCCTGCTTGTAATCGTAGGCCATGGTCACCGTGTCTTTGCCCAAGGTAACGGCGAGCGGTTTTCCTTTTGTAAATACGAATATCTCCCGGGCGCTTCCTTTTGTCAACCAGATGTCATAGGTTTCGCTCGAAGTGTCATAGGTCATCAAACTGCCGAAGGTGGCGGTTTTAGCATTCCTCGTGTCGAGGCATTCCACGGCGATGGAATCGCCCGACGAATCGAATTGGGTGAAATGAAAGCCCTGCGTCGCCGACGTGAATCTCGTGATGTCGTCGCTCTGAATGAAGGAACGGGGCATGTTATGGCTTATTGTCGGTTTGCCGATGCTGAAGGTGTTTGTATGAAACGGGCCGAACACGATTGTTCTTTTGAAGGTCTCGCCGGACCGGCCGCTTACGCTCATTTCACTTGCGCTGGCGCTCAGCGCGTCCTGGCCCACGAGGCCGGGCTTGAACACGGCACAGGAAAAGACCGCCGCCAATGCGGCGGCCAGTGAAACCTTCGTTCGCGTTGTTAACAGGCGCATGGTAATCCTTATGGAATAAAATAGGTTCGAACTAGGTAGACAGCAACTGCCGCGGGTCATGGATGAAGACGATTTTCCCACACTGCCGGCACACGGCATAAATTCCGGATTCTAAAAAAAGGGGAATTTGGCCAGACTATAAAAAACCGGCGGGCGCCGCAGTGCGGCAACGATGCGAGCACCGGGGCCGTCGCATCAATGAACGCCTGGCGGCAGGACGGTTATTTCTCATAAAGAAACTTAACGATCATCACGCCGTTTTGCATCGCGGCTTGCGATGCGAACAGGCGCCGCCGGGCCGGTGTCAGATTGTATAGGGCGAATATTCTCCGGCCCGTAAGGGTATAGCATTCAACGCCGGTCGCGGTTGCCGGAATGTCAAGACTGTGTCCTCTGCCGATAGCGCAGCGGATTTCCAGCGCAGGCGTTTTTCCGAGTTTGGAGGCCGCGGGCACGGTCCCGGCTATTCCGTTGACAAGAAATTTGTAGAACTGGTCGCCCGCCATGAGAAAGGCGCCTTCGGTGTATTCGTCGTGGTTGGTGGGGCCGAAGTTGTTGCTCGGCCCGCCGCCGACGCCCTGCGACCATCCGGGCAAATCGGGATTCGCCGGATCAACGCCCACGCAGCCGATAAGGCCTTTCCACGCTTTCTTGGCGGGCACGAGGTACGTGGCCGTGTCGATGATTCCGTTCCGTAAAGCGTAAAAGAATTCGTAGCAGAAGAAACCGGAACCGCTCGCCTCCTTGTTCCAGGCCGGGGTAAACAGTTCACTGCGCCACATGCCGTCAGACTGGTTCTGCAGCGTCAGAAGTTCCGCGCAGGTCTCCCTTATTTTCTGTTCGCACCAGGCGCGGCCCGGGTGGTCGGGCGGCAGGTATTGGTGCAGCCTGCAGGTCCCGCACACGCCCCATCCGCACCCGCGGCCCCACCACTGGCGCGTGACGTTCGTATCGCTGCAATTCGAATTGAAAAGGTGCATCTTGACATTATAGTGGCGCGTCGCGTTCTCGACCGAGAAATGATACACCGAATCATAGATGACCGGATCGTTGAGAACAACTGCGGCGCGCGGATAGATCGGCGCCGCCATGTGGTACTGGTCGATGATCGGCCATGCAGCGGCGGCGCAGGTGTTCGGACACGTATCGTACGTATAGTAGCGTATGTAGCTGAGCGCGGCCTGAATGTGAGGCAGATTCGCGGGACTGGGATCGGCCAGATAGGTTTCCAGATATGCCTGGTAGCAGCAGACATCGTCGAAACTGACCGGGAAGGTGTCCTGTTTGGGCGTGGCCGTGGGATTGTTGTACGCCGAAAGCCATTTGTTATAGGTACCCCACGCCACGGCGCTGTCGAGGTACTGCTTATCGTTTGTCAAGCTATACAGCGCCATGATGCCTTCAAAGTACGTGCCGACCTGCCACCCGTTGTAGAGGTTCGCCTTGAGACGGCCCCTGGCGACGCGCTTGCACATGTTCTTGACGCTGTCCGGCGTAAATTCGGGCTGCGCGTACCCCTTATACAGCAACGCACACGCCCCAATTACCACGCACATGGTTCTTATTTTCATATGCCGATGTCCACTCCCCTAACATAATGACTTCGATCTTTATTTGCCAAAAATTGAGGTAAAAAAGAGGATATCCTGAAAGTCTACCTTTTCTGCTCTTCCTGGTTGATTTTCGACCAGAGTGCCCCGGCATCAACTCTCTACTTGACAAAAAATATTTTTTGAAGTCCGACAATGCCCTTTTGCTTGATCAAATAAATTCCGACCTTGCATGTATTCTGAGCGTCCAGGTTCTTTCCGTCAATCGAATATATCCTGTCAACCATGCCCTTAGATATCGGCATGGTCACCGCTGCCTTTGGCCGGTCTTTTATTTGTATCCCGTTCGCCCCGTCCGTCACGGAGAAACTCGAAAAACCGAAATACGCCCAGTTGTCGTCGGTGTTGTCGTAAAACCCAACACCCGGCGCGCCGCCGGTCCACGGCCCGTATTTTTTCCCGTCACTGAACGTGAAATTGCCGTAATCCTGGACCGTCATGATCTGGTTTCCGTTTAAATATGCCGTGACGACCACGGGATTCGTGCCGGTCACGGTCGCCTTGAGAACATCGCCGTTTTTAAGGGAGAGCGAAGGGGTTGAACTCTCGATGTTCGCCCATGAGCCGTTGGGGCCGCCCCAGCTTGCGATATGGCAATAGCTGCTGCTCGGCGTGACGCTTCCGTATATTTCGTAGCCGGTGATGGTGTGCGCCGCCTGGTTGATGGTGACCCGCAGCCGGATTTCCGCCTCATGGCAGCAGCCGTTGCTCGGGGTCGTGGCTATTTTCACCGTGGCCTGCGCGGTCTGGTCCGGGCCCCAGGCGCCGGTGAGAACCGCAGTGGGATCCCCGTAGGTCGTTGGTTCTGTCACGCCGAAGGCCATTATTCCGTTGGTCTGGACATTACCCCAGAGATTGTTTCCGGCAGTCTGTCCGCCCACCCAGCTGCCGCTTTCGGAAATGGGGTTCTCGGTAAGGGTAAAGCTGGTGGAGTAGTTTCGGGCTTCCGTATGAAATCCCGGCAAAAATCCCACGATCAAAAGCAACCATCCTTCACAAAGAACAACAAGGTTTTTCATTCCGCCCTGCCCCCTCAACTGCAACACAAACGGGTTGCACCTGTCAATATTTTACCAACTTCGGAGCATGTGATGCAAGGGAATAAGGTTATCCATTGGCGGTACGCGTAGGCTCAAATTAAATGTAACCGAATACCTATCGGATACATACTGTTTTTAATTCGTAGGCTCATAATTAAGGTAACCCAAGCAGAAAGGGGTTATCTCCTATGGGCCACAAAGAAAAACATGCTTATCGACAGGC